>NZ_CP023049.2:1500648-1800778 GCF_002285635.2 Chryseobacterium piperi
CAGATTGGCAAATTATAACCTATGCGCATTCCAAACACACTTTCACGGATCCGAAGTCTCCCGATTACAATGAAGTAATGGCTAAAAGAGCCTGGAATCATACATTGATATTTTTGAACGAGGTTTTGAAATAGATAAACTACTTCTATTTAAATTCTATAATTAGAGAAAGGTGAGCGTAAAAGCCCACCTTTTATGTTTAAGGTTTTTTTGAATGGTATAAATTATTTAGCTTCTAATTCAACGCTATACTCTTTGGGAGAATATTTAATAAATGAGCCTGTTGCTAAATCGATTCCAATACCAATAGCACCACCAAGAAGAATGTTTACTAGTGTTACCGGATTAAAAGTCTTAGTCAACTTTACCTCTTTATTGCCAAAACCTTCTTTTTCAAATGTAACGGTCTGTTTTCCTAATCCTCGTGAGATAGGTGCAACGCAAGGAGTAGTGCATTTTTCAACTCCTTTATGAATCACTTTAGCCCCTTCAGGATTTGAATTAAAAGATACCTTATCCGTAGTTCCGGTAAAAATAGTTGCACATGAAGTAGTAGAAAGTACCATTACTGACAATAATACAATAGATAATTTATTTCTCATAGATCGATTTTTAAAGCGGCGAATTTACAAATAATCTTTATATAAAAAATAACCTCAATAATTGAAGTTATTTATATCTCTATGATTTCAATGAAATTCATTTCTATCATTGCCGTTATTATAGAAAGAAAGTCTATTCTTCCCTATTCACAAGATCAATGGAAAAAGCAGGGAGACAAATAGCAATATATTCACAGGGCTCTGTAAAAGGATTGCTATATCGTACCCTTGCACCTTTCTCTACCAGGATACTTTGTCCCTTTTCTAGTGTGATTACCTCTCCATCTATTTCGAATTGTTTTTTACCTGAAATAATAATTGTGAATTCATCAAACTGTGGAGTCTGATGAGGCTCGCTCCAATCAGGAGGAGCTACCATATGAGCAATGGATACATTGGAATTTTGGGTGGAATTTCCCCAGTGCTCTTCAATCAATTTTCCATCTGTGGTAGGAACTACAAAAGGAGATTTCTGAATTTTATATTTTTTCATTCCAGCCAGTTTTCTTTTTTAATTTCATATACAAAATTCGTTCTGGTGGGTTCTGCAAAATAAGCAACTTCCTCTTCTCTGATTTTATCTCCGCCTAACCTTTCCAGTGCAATTTGAGAACGAAGGTTTTCCTTTCCAATATGAAAATGAACTTTGTCTACAAACTGAAAGATATAATCAAGCATTAGCTTCTTCACCTTTGGATTAACTCCTTTTCCCCAGGATTTGGTTCCATAGAAAGTATATCCGATAAATATGCTGTTATCTGCTTCATCAAAATCATAATAACGGCTACTTCCCAATATATCGCCGGAAGTTTTATCCATGATTTTAAAAGCTCCTTTGCTTTCAATAGCTCCTCTGAAAAAGTTTTCAAAAACCTCTCTTTTATATCGGTCTTTATTAGGGTGTTGTTCCCATACTTTTGGATCGGAAGCCACTTCGTATACAGATTCAAAATCCCCTTCTTGTAAGGGGATTAATTGAAATTCTTTATCTTCTAAAATAGGTTGAATAGAAAAATTCATGAGTCTTAGCTTTTTGCTTTAGCAGCGTCAGTTTCTATTTTTTTGATTTCTTTAAGCTTATCGGAAATTTTGATTACGGCATCTAATTTTGCAGGTTTCAAAGCAACTTCTGCCTCAGCCATATCCCATTTGATTACTAAATTCCCAGAGTTTTCATCGGTTGGATTTAATGTAATCTCAAACCATTCCTGCTTATCTGCTAATTTGTTAACAGGTACAGTAACATCTACCACATCTTGTTTTGGATCATAGGTATAAGCTCCCCATTGCTGGAAATCTTTATTCAGAATCACTTTCCATTCCTTTTCTGTAGGTATGATAAATAATCCATATGTTCCTGCAGGAACTGTTTTACCACCAAAGTTTACAGATTGTCCGAATGTAATTTTTGTAGAGGAGTTAGCTCCCGCTCTCCAAACCTGTCCGTAAGGAACTAGCTCACCGAAAATCTTACGGCCTTTTACTCCCGGTCTTCCGTAATCAATGCTGATTTTAGACATAGAGAATTGCTGTTCTACCTTTTGGCGCGGACTTGCAGCCGGTACTGAATAATCCTGTGCGAAACCTAAAGCTGAAGCTGATATGCAAAGTGCAAATAATAACTTTTTCACGTGTAAATTTTTGCCTAAAAATACGAAATCAAAACAAAACAACCTGCTTCAATGTCAATAATTTTTGCTTACTCCCAATCTTTTTATCTGTTCTAACAATGCTATGTAACAACAAAAATGGAAGTAAAAAATTAATCCGCAGAAACGGTACAATCAGAATAAAATGGCTTTCTCTAATTCCAATAATTTCTGCTTTCTCCAGATTCCGCCTGCATATCCTACCAGATCACCATTAGATCCGATCACACGATGACAGGGAACCAAAATTGCTATTTTATTAATTCCGTTGGCAGTTCCTACTGCTCGTATCGCTTTTGGATTTCCCAGAAATTCTGATTGTTGTTTGTAGGTCCTGGTTTCACCCATTGGAATTTCCCTTAAAAGTTGCCATACTTTCTCCTGAAATTCCGTTCCGGTCATGTACAACGGAACATCAAATGTTTTTCTCTTCGCTTCAAAATATTCTTTTAATTCATCTTCCAGCTGCTGGAAGTGTTTATTCTCGCCCTGTACGATCTCAGCATTTAATGCTTTGGATAATGCTATAAATTGCCTTTCCATATTTTTCCGGTCCGTAAACTCAAGTAAGCAAATACCCTCATCTACTGCACAGGCAAACATGGTTCCCAAAGGAGTTTCAATTCTTTTAAGGTCAATAATTCTTCGTATTCCGGTATTTTTAGGTGACACGCCTACTATATCTTTAAAACGTTCATTGAACCCGCTTAAACTTTCATATCCTGAATCAAAAGCTGCACTTACAATGCTCTCCCCATTTTTTATTTTTTTGAAAGCTTTATTCATTCTCAGCTCCCTCTGAAAAGACTGAAATGTCATTCCATGATTTTTAAGAAACCAGCGGCGAACTTTTACCGGTTCAATATTTCTTTTCATAAGCTCTGCATCCTTAATTTTTAAAGACTCATTGTTTTGTAGCTCATCCAGTAATTCCTGTATGTATTCCGGTGTTTCATTCAGCTTTCCAAGAGGCTTACAAATTTTACAAGCTCGGTATCCCTGCTGCATGGCTTCTTCGACATCCAAAAAAAACTCTACATTTTCTTTCTTTGGTTTTCTTGCAGTACATGTTGGCCGGCAAAAAATACCGGTTGTTTTCACCGCCATCCAGTAAATCCCCTCAAATGAGGAATCTTTATCCAGAGACGCCTGATACATTCTTTCTTCTGTCAGTTTCATGATTACATAAAAATAGGTGAAAAGTTCTGTTGATCTATAATTTCCCGGCCTGCAGTTTCCAAATGATTATAAATATAACCATTTAAAAAATTACCCAGAGAAATTCTTCTAACTCCCAAATTCTTCAAGGTTTCAAAATCCGGAAGATCGGGCATACACATGACATTGACCGGTAGCTTCGTAGCACCCACCACCGTTTGAATATCCTGTTCAGCAGTTATACAGGGAACAAAAATTCCATTTACCTCAATGGTTTCCAAAAGCTTTATTCTTTCCAGAGTTTCATTGAGCGGATTTTCGAGCCTCAACAAGAAGGGGTCAGTTCTCAGATTAATAAACATTTCAACATTCTGCTCTTTAAGCTTTGCCATTATCTCACCCAACCTATTATTAATAGCTCCTTTATCCAATATTTCCCTGGTTCCGTCAGCCACAATACTGTCTTCAATGTTAACACCAACGACTCCCATTGATGCCAGTTTTGAAATATTGGAAACAACCTCATCCGCATTATTGCCATAACCGGCTTCCAAATCGACAGACAGAGGTAATGACACGGATTTCAATATTCTTTCAATAATATACAGGTATTCATCAAAGCTCATCTCTTCTCCATCTTCATACCCTAAACTGTGAGCTACCGCAGAACTTGAGGTTGCTATTGCTTTATATCCTAACCGTTCATATATTTTGGCACTTTGTGCATTCCAAACATTTCCTATTAATAAAAGTTCATCCTGATGATGTAATTCTTTGAAAATCTGAGTATTTTTCATTTTATTTTTTTATAAAATTACTCTAATTCGCGTTTTCTATGCAACCGAAAAATGGACAAGTATTTTTTAGTTCTTTTGGATTTCAAAAATAAAGGGTAATTTCCTGAATTAAAATTTTTGAACTTATAACCAATACAAAATGCTTAGAAAAATACATATTCTCTTTCTTCTTGGCCTTGGTTTTATTCTTGCCCAAGCGCAAGAAACCATTCCGTTCCGGCTGACTAAATACAACAACATTATCGTAAAAGCTTTGGTCAATCATAAAGATTCTCTGCATCTGATGTTCCAGATTGCTATGCAAGATGCTTCCATATCTCCTGAACGAACGAGAAAAGCGGATCATATTACCTTTAGCAGTGATGACATCAGCGACAATAATACCTTACAAATCGCCCAAATAACCAAGACCAACATCCGGTTTTTTAATAATGAACTCACCGGCCATGAAGCAGATGGTAAAATAGGCACAGGTCTTTTTTCAGGTAAGGTATTTAAAATCGATTATGACAATAACCGGTTTGTTGTCTATGATCAGTTACCTGACATAAAAGGTTATCAGGCTATTCCATTGTATCCGGAAAGAGATCAGCTTTATATCAATGCCAATAATATTATCGACAATAAAGCACAGGAAGGTCATTTTCTTTTGCAATCAGGATATTCCGGTGGACTTTTATACAGCAACCAATTTGCAGAGGAAAATGAACTCGATAAAAGATTAAAGATCACTACTGAGAAAACTTTGAAGGATTCCAGTGGTAAAAGTGTCATTACAAAACAGGGCATTTTACCACAATTAAAAATAGGCGGTATTATTATGGATCAGGTTTCTGCTGGATTCTTTGCAGGAGATATCAAAACACACAAAGTGAATTATTTTGGTGCTGATACACTCAGAAGATTTATCTGGATATTTAGTGCTGACCGGACAACCGCTTATATTAAGCCTAGTAAGTATTTTACCGCTCCTTATTATAAAATCAATTAATAAAAATAATTCGTGCATTCATGGCTAAAAAATAGTGTCTTGATCTTTTTTATTCCTCCAATTGAAAATTTTGATTCGCCCACATTTTACAAGGTTTTATCCATTCATCAGATGCTATGTATAAAAATCTATGCTTTAGTCCTGTATTTAACTCAACTTCTCTGAAATTTTTGACGGGCAACTTTGATAATTCCTTTCTCTTAATTGCAGACACTCCATAAGTATCTGACTTTTCATAGATCGTCAATATATTTCCACAAAAATTGATTTCCGGCATTTCTTCAATATCGGAATCCTCAAAGCTGCCTATAAAAACAAAATTAAGATTGGGATTTTCGGCATACGTTGAGACATATTGAGCAATATATCCTCCTTTTGAAAGCCCAATCACGGTTATATTATTGGATTTTATTCCTTTTGCCAATAAACTATCAATTTGATGTACCACTTTTTTAGCATAGTCAATGGCATCGGTTTTCGGTTTTCTTTTTTCGCTCAATACAATAAAACCATCTTTTCTAAAGGACTCTAAAATTTCATTGTATTCTGCTTTTACACCATAATTCGGTTCAAAAGTTCCGGAAAGATTCTGTTCTAAAAACTTGTTGTGTAAAAAGAAAATATATTTTTTTTCAGTTTTGTTAAGCTCCGTTTTATTTGGATGACAATTGAAAAGGAATAGTGAAACTAAAAATAGAATTAATATATGATTTGTTTTCATTATTTGGATCTAAAGTTATATTCCATAACTGGATATCTGAAAAATGGAATCTTTAATCATAATAGTACAATATGATAAGCTAGTACTATTTACTTAAGCCACTCATTAAATGTAATAAAATAATTTTATGCGTAAGCTATAGTTGTTCCAGTTTCGTTCTAAAATATCCATTTCCATAAATCAATGTTTTTTCAGAGGAAAAGCTTTTATCTTCTATAACAAAATCTATTTTACCATAGATACTATCTCCAACTTTGTAATAAATTTTGTCTAGGGTTATATTTTGTTTCAGTATTTTATAATCTGGAGATTTTCTATTATCCGGAATGACATCAGTAAAAGAATAGGGTCGTAATTCGAATCTTCCAAGTATATAATCTAATTCATATCCTCCTCCATAATACCCAGAATTAAATCCAATCTTTATTATGGTTTTTCCATTCCAACATATGGCTCTACAATTGTTAAAGTTAGCTATTTCAAACTCTTCTTTTGTTACAGGCTTTTTGTCAGTATAAAATAAAACATTTGAACTTTTCTTTCTATGAAATCATAAATCTCTGTTCCATTTATAATTTCTTTTTGGGTATCCATTATTCTGAATATTTTTTCACTTCGAATGCTTGAATCAATGGTAGCAGGAGTTAACCTTGAATAAATACCTATATAAAAATAAAGAGTTCCTCCTATTAAAATAAGAAAGATAAACATTAAAAAATATTTTAAAAATTTCATTTAATTTCTATATAAGAATACTATTGTCTAAATTATTCAAAAAATTCAATTTTCACTAAAAAGCCTCGTAAGAAAACTTACGAGGCTTTTTATATATTTGATTTTTACAGATTACATCGCATCCATTTTGAAAGTCATGCTTTCAATTACTTTTAAGATGGCTTCTACCGTATCCATTGAAGTTAAACATGGTACTCCATTTTCAACACTCATTCTTCTGATCTGGAAACCGTCTCTTTCAACCTGTTTTCCTTTAGTCATGGTATTGACAACATACTGTACCTTTCCTTTTTGGATCAGGTCAATCAGATTGACATCTTCCTCTCCTATTTTGTATCCTATTTTACAAGGAATACCTTTTTCTTCGAAGAACTTCGCCGTTCCTTCCGTAGCCCAAACTCTGAAACCTACTTCATGGAATCTTGCTGCTAATGCCGCCGCTTCCTCTTTATGCTTATCTGCTACGGTGAAAAGAATGGAACCATGCATAGGAACTTTTCTTCCAGCAGCAATTAGTCCTTTGTAAAGTGCTTTTTCCAAAGTGGTATCTTTCCCCATAACCTCTCCTGTAGACTTCATTTCAGGTCCCAGAGAGATATCCACTTTTGTTAATTTTGAGAAAGAGAATACCGGAACTTTCACAAACACTCCTTCTTTATTAGGAACCAGTCCGTTTTTATATCCAAGATCTTTCAGCTTCTGACCCAGAATTGCTTTTGTTGCAAGATTAGCCATTGGTACATCTGTAATTTTAGAAAGGAAAGGAACCGTTCTTGATGAACGTGGATTTACTTCAATTACAAAAACATTTCCTTCGAATAAAACGTACTGGATATTCATTAGTCCGATCACGTTCAATCCTTTTGCCAGTCTCTGGGTATAATCAACCAGGGTATCGATTTCCTGCTGTGAAACATTTTGTGGTGGATATACCGCAATAGAGTCTCCGGAGTGTACTCCCGCTCTTTCGATATGCTCCATAATTCCCGGGATAATCACTGTCTCACCGTCACAGATGGCATCTACTTCAACCTCTTTTCCGGTAATATAGCGGTCTACCAATACAGGGTGTTCCGGGCTTGCGTCCACCGCAAATTCCATATAGTGCGCCAGTTCTGATTCGGTGTATACAATCTCCATTGCTCTCCCTCCCAGTACATAACTTGGTCTTACTAAAACCGGGTATCCGATTTCGTTAGCGATTTTTATAGCTTCTTCTTTTGATGTGGAAGTCTTTCCTAAAGGCTGAGGAATTCCAAGCTCCTGAAGTGCTTTTTCAAATTTGTCTCTGTTTTCTGCACGATCAAGGTCTTCTAATGAAGTTCCTAAAATCTTCACCCCGTGGCTTGCCAATTTGTCAGCAAGATTGATTGCAGTCTGCCCCCCAAACTGTACAACAACTCCTGTTGGTTTTTCCAGTTCGATGATGTTCATTACATCTTCTTCTGTTAATGGTTCGAAGTAAAGTTTATCTGAGATCGAGAAGTCTGTAGAAACAGTTTCAGGGTTATTATTAATGATGATCGCTTCATAACCCATTTCTTTGATCGCCCATACTGAGTGTACTGTTGCATAATCAAATTCAACTCCTTGTCCGATTCTGATCGGTCCGGAACCTAGAACGATAATCTTTTCTTTATCTGTAACTACACTTTCGTTTTCTTCTTCGTAAGTTCCGTAGAAATAAGGGGTTTCACTTTCAAATTCGGCGGCACATGTGTCTACCATTTTGTACACCGGCATTACCCCGTTTTCTTTTCTGAAGTTGAAAATCTCGCGCTGGCTAACATCCCAAAGGTGAGCGATATTCAAGTCTGCAAACCCCAGTTTCTTAGCTTTAATTAATGTTTCCTTATCGAATTTATTATCAGCAATCACTTTTTCGAAGTCAATCAACTTCTTGATTTTCCAGATGAAGAATTTATCAATCTTACTCCATTCCACGATTTGCTCCCAGTCATACCCTCTTCTTAATGCATCTCCGATAATGAATAGTCTTTCGTCATCACAAACTCTGATTCTTCTTTCTATTTCTTCTTCTGTAAGAGCTTCAGCCTGCTTTTTCTTTAATCCTAAATGTCTGATTCCTGTTTCTAAAGATCGGATGGCTTTCTGTAAAGACTCTTCGAAATTTCTTCCGATAGCCATTACTTCTCCCGTTGCTTTCATCTGCGTTGACAATCTTCTGTCCGCTGTTTCGAATTTATCGAATGGGAATCTTGGGAATTTTGTCACCACATAATCTAAAGCCGGCTCGAAACATGCGTATGTTTTCCCTGTAACCGGATTCATAATTTCATCCAATGTTAATCCTACCGCAATCTTAGCCGCAATCTTAGCGATTGGATATCCTGTTGCTTTACTTGCTAAAGCTGATGATCTTGAAACCCTTGGATTTACTTCGATGATATAGTATTCGAATGAGTGCGGATCTAAAGCCAACTGTACGTTACATCCTCCTTCAATTCCTAATGCTCTGATAATTTTCAGGGAAGCGTTTCTCAACAACTGATACTCTCTGTCAGAAAGTGTCTGTGAAGGGGCAACTACGATCGAGTCTCCTGTATGAACCCCTACAGGATCTATATTTTCCATGTTACAAACCACAATTGCATTGTCATTTGCATCACGCATTACTTCGTATTCTATTTCCTTGAATCCTGCGATTGACTTTTCAATAAGACATTGGGTAACCGGGCTGTATTTCAATCCCAGTTCAGCGATCTCCTTTAGTTCAGTTTCATTGGCAGCAATTCCACCTCCTGTTCCTCCCATAGTAAAAGCTGGACGAACAATCACCGGATATCCAATTTCTTCAGCGAAATTAAGAGCTCCTTCTACTGTATTTACAATATCAGATTCAGGAACTGGTTCATTCAGCTCTCTCATCAATTCACGGAATAAGTCTCTGTCTTCTGCCCTGTTGATCGCTGAAAGTGTTGTTCCCAATACCTCAACTTTACATTCTTCAAGAATTCCTGATTTTTCCAGCTCCACCGCCATATTAAGACCGGTTTGCCCTCCAAGTGTCGGTAACAATGCATCCGGACGCTCTTTTCTGATGATGTGACTTACAAACTGAAGGGATATCGGCTCGATATATACCTTATCAGCGATTTCAACATCCGTCATAATCGTTGCAGGGTTTGAGTTGATCAAAATTACCTTGTAGCCCTCTTCTCTCAGGGACAAACAAGCCTGCGTTCCTGCGTAATCGAATTCTGCAGCCTGTCCGATAATGATGGGCCCTGAACCTATTACTAAAATTGTTTTTATATCTGTACGTTTTGCCATTTTCTTTTTTTTATTAGAGTCAAGAATCAAGAGCCAATAGCCAAGATTTTCAGACTTTACTTTAAATTATTTTTAAATGAATAAATCATTTTCTGAATTTCAGAAACTTCATTTAATAACACTTCTATTTTTTCCTCTGGTAAGAGATCCAGTTCTTTTACCAAAATTAGCTGTGTTTGCACTTCAAAAGCAGAGCCTAAGGCTATTGCTAAAAAGTGATTAAATTCTTTATTACTGTTTCTTCCTGAGCCTTCAGCTATATTTGAAGGAATAGAGATAACAGATCTTTTAATTTGAGAAATCAATCCATATTTTTCATCATTATTCATTTCTTGACATACTTCATATATATGCTTTGCCAGTGAAATAGATTTCTTCCAGAAAAGGAGTTTCTCAAAATTATGCATATGCTCTTTATTCTTGGTTCTTGATTCTTGGCTCTTGGCTCTTAAAATCCTCCATTAATTCAACGAAATCATCAAACAAGTAGTTAGCATCCTCAGGGCCCGGGCTTGCTTCCGGGTGATACTGAACTGAGAAGCAAGGGTGGATTTTGTGTTTTAATCCTTCATTCGTTCTGTCGTTAAGTGCAATGTGAGTTTCGATAAGGTCAGTTCCTTTAAGACTTTCCTGATCTACCGCATAACCATGATTCTGAGAAGTAATGGAAACTTTGTTTTTCTCCAGGTCTAAAACCGGGTGATTTCCTCCTCTGTGACCAAATTTCAGTTTGAATGTTTTTGCTCCACAAGCTAATCCTATTAACTGGTGTCCTAAACAAATTCCAAAAATGGGAACTTTTCCTAATAATCCTCTGATCATTTCTAAAGCTTTAGGGTTATCTTCCGGATCCCCAGGACCGTTTGACAACATGATTCCATCCGGATCCATTAGCAAGATCTCTTCAGCAGTAGTATCATGAGAAACAACGATGATATCACAATTTCTCTGAGATAACTCCCTGATAATTCCTAGTTTAGAACCAAAATCTACCAACACCACTTTGAAACCTCTTCCCGGATTTGCATACGGTGTTTTCGTAGATACTGTTTCTACCTGGTTGGTTGGGAACGTTGTTGATTTTAATTCTTCTACCGTTGTGTTTTCGTCGGCATCTGCATTCACGATTTTCCCTTTCACTACTCCGGAATTACGAAGAATCCTTGTCAGTCTTCTTGTATCAATTCCTGAAATTCCTGAAAGATTTTTCTTTTTAAATAATTCATCCAAAGTAATCTGTGTACGGAAATTAGAGGGTAAGTCACAAATCTCCTTTACAATAAGACCTTTAATAGCGGGCTCAATACTTTCATAATCATCACGGTTGATCCCATAATTCCCGATCAACGGATAAGTCATACATACAATCTGACCACAATAAGATGGGTCGGAAATCAATTCTTGATATCCCGTCATTCCGGTATTGAAAACCACTTCTCCTGCTGTTTCCAATTCTGTTCCGAAACCTTCTCCGTAAAAAACCTCTCCGGATTCTAATATTAATTTCTTTTTCATTTTTATTTTTGTTGTACAGTGTATTCATGTATTAACCTATTAACGATTTTCATGAATACCTTTTACATTAATACTTTTTACAATTATTTAAATTTAAACCCTTTATCTTCCAAAGCATTTTTAAGTATCGCCATTCTTGCGAAGACTCCGTTTTGCATTTGCTTAAAAATTCTTGAACGCTCACTTTCCACTAAATCGTTGTCGATTTCCACCCCTCTGTTGATCGGTGCGGGATGCATAATGATCGCTTCTTTTTTCATCGCTTTCTCTCTTTCTTTCGTCAAACCATATCTTCTATGATAATCTGAAGCTGAGAAACTCATTTTCGCATCATGTCTCTCATGCTGGATTCTCAGCAGCATTAAAACATCTACATCATGGATCAGCTCATCTACTGACAGATATGTTCCATTGATTAAAGCTCCTTCATCAAACCAATCTTCCGGACCGGAAAAGTACACTTTAGCACCTAATCTTCTCAAAGCTTCCGCATTAGAATTAGCAACCCTGCTGTGCTTTACATCTCCGACAATTCCTATTTTAAGACCTTCAAATTTTCCAAATTCCTGATAGATCGTCATTAAGTCCAGCATACATTGTGACGGGTGATTTCCTTTTCCGTCTCCTCCGTTGATCACTGGAATAGTAATATTTTTTAATTCTTCAAAGAAGCCGTCTTTCTTATCCCGTATTACGACTAAGTTTACTCCTAAACTTTCAATCGTCTTTACTGTATCGTATAAACTCTCCCCTTTGTTTACAGAGCTATGGGAAGCATCAAAAGGAACCACCTGAAGACCTAATTTTCTTTCAGCAATATCGAAACTTGTTTTTGTTCTCGTGCTGTCTTCAAAAAATAGATTTGAGCAAAAAACTTCGCCTTCTATTTTAGCAGTTTTCCCATTTGCAAAAGCTATCGCTTCTGTCAGTATACTGTTGATTTTCTCGGTACTTAGTTCTGTAATCGTAAACATAATATCTTAATTTTTTACATAAAAAAAGCGAAGACAAAATCTTCGCTTAATAACAATAAATATCGTAAAGGGCGCTGTCGCCCGGTAAATCTAATGATATAAATACTCTTTTATTCATTAGGTGCAAAGATATAACATTTTACCGATATCACAAAATCAAAGTGCCAAAAAAATTAAAAAACCTTAATCAACCCTTATTCTCATTTTTTCTTAATATTTTTGTTAAATCTCAATTTTATCGCATGGATGCTAAAGACAAAATGATTCTCAGTATTATTCAGGAAGACTCTACTCTATCTGTAAAAGAAATTTCAGAAAGGATAGGTCTTACTTTCACTCCGACGTATGAACGTATCAAACAATTGGAGAAACAGGGAGTCATTGAAAAATATGTAGGTCTTCTCAACCGCGAAAAGCTGGGTCTCAATATTGTAGTGTATTGTAATGTCCGTCTTAAAGAGCAATCCAAAAAAGTTTTGGAAACTTTCGAGAAAAACATTAGCAAATATGACGAAGTACAGGAAATCATCAGCCTTTCCGGCGAATATGATTATATGCTTAAAATCATTGCAAAGGATATCAATTCTTATAATGATTTCGCTGTAAGTGTCATTTCCAATATCCCTAATATTGGGCAATATCACAGTTCTATTGTATTGCATGAGGTGAAAAAATCCACCAAATTCAAAATCGACCTCGCTTAAATAACTTTTGTATTTGTAAGGTAAAATCGTAAAACCGCAAAATCGCTGATTTGCTCAATTGCGAATTTTACGACTGCATGTCATTGCGAGCAAGGCGAAGCAATCTCTTCATGACCTTATAGCTTAATAGAGACTCTCAATCGTTCAATCACCTTAACCCAATATTTTATTTTTCAGCTTATTAAACTGATAGCTTACTTTATCCAGACAAAGATTTCCAATACTTCCCTGATGAGTATGGTTTAGATTCTCTATTTCAAAATCAAAAGCATTATTCTCTATCTCCTGCCCTACTTTGACATAGGCATCACGGAATGAACTTCCATTTTTTACCTCTTCATTTATTTTCTCCACACTGAAAAGGTATTTATATTTCTCATCTTCCAGGATTCCCTCTCTCACTTTAATATTAGGTAAGGTATAGTTTAGAATCTCAAGACATTCTTTTAAAGAATCAATTGCAGGGAATAAAATTTCTTTTGTCAACTGCACATCTCTATGATATCCGGAAGGCAGGTTATTCGTTAATAAAATCAATTCATTAGGTAAAGATTGAATTCTATTACATCTCGCCCGCACCAGCTCAAAAATATCAGGATTCTTCTTATGCGGCATAATACTGCTTCCTGTTGTAAATTCTTTAGGGAAGCTGATAAAGTCAAAATTCTGACTCAGATACAGACATACATCATAAGCAAATTTACCAAGTGTTCCTGCTATGGTAGCCATTGCCATTGCTAACAGCTTTTCAGACTTCCCTCGGGTCATCTGAGCATATACTGCATTATAATTCATGGTTTGAAATCCCAGATTATAGGTGGTACTCTCCCGGTCGATTGGAAAAGAAGAACCATAACCAGCAGCAGAACCTAGTGGATTTTTATTAATGATATTTTTTACTGAAAATAACATCTCAACATCGTCCAACAATGCCTCCGCATATGCTCCAAACCATAGTCCGAAAGAAGAGGGCATAGCAATCTGCAAGTGGGTATACCCAGGTAACAATACGTTTTTATGTTGTTCCGCCAATGTGATCAAAAGCTGAAAGAACTCATCCGTAAGGCTTGCTATTTCACGAATCTCGTCCAATAAATACAGTTTGATATCTAATAAAACCTGATCATTTCTGGATCTTGCCGTATGAATCTTCTTTCCTGTATCTCCTAATTTTTCAATCAGGATTGCTTCGATTTGCGAATGGATATCTTCTGCCTCCTGATCTATTTCAAAGTTCCCATCTTCGATATTCTGTAAAACTTCGGATAAAACAGCAGTCATCTGCGCTGCTTCTTCGTTGGAAATAATACCTACTTCTGCCAGCATTTTACAATGAGCCATAGAACCTTTTACATCATACTTTGCTAATCGCTCATCAAAGTCCAGGTCTTTTCCTACTGTAAAATTATTGACTAATATATTAGTGGCAAGATCATCTTTCTGCCATATCTTTTTCATAATTGTTTGGTTTAAATATTACTGTGCAATTTGTTTGGTTTGCGCCGTTTATAAATTTGTTTTGGGCTCAGCATGATACGCTCCTGCTTATTGAAAAAACTTTAACAACTTCCACATTCAATAAAGTCTTTCATTTTTAATCTTCCTCTTGCATAAATCTTATTAAAAACTACATTCTTCATGATGATCATGCTAAGCTGAATCAAAACATTTATATAGTTGGAAGCATGGGGTTAGAAGCTGGAAGTCAATATCAATCCTTCCCCCATCTTCCTTTCTCCCTGCTCTACAATACCTGTTCTAAAATCCTTATATAAATCTCAATTCCCTGCCTTATTTCATTGAGCTCTATAAACTCATCTGCGGTATGGGAGCGCCTGCTGTCTCCGGGGCCTATTTTAACGGATGTACAAGGAATAATAGCCTGGTCCGAAGAAGTTGGAGATCCATACGTGGTCCTTCCAATAGCCAGCCCAGCTTGTACAAAGGGATGATCTAATTCTATTTTTGAAGAATTCAGCCTGAAAGATCTTGCTGTAAGATTTGATTTCATTTGTGATTGAATGATTTCAAAAGCTTCCTGATTGCTGTATGCATCTGTAACTCTTACATCCAAAGTAAAATGACACGCTTCAGGAACTACGTTATGCTGAACCCCTGCATGAATGCCTGATAATGTAATTTTAACCTCTCCCAGATAGTCTGATATTTTTGGAAATTTAAATTGGGTAATATGCTGCAGATCCTGCATACACTTTAAAATAGCATTATCTTCATTAGGATGAGCAGCATGAGAAGGAGTTCCTTTCATTTCTCCATCGATTACCAAAAGTCCTTTTTCAGCAATAGCAAGATTCATTTGCGTCGGTTCGCCCACAATAGCCAACTCTATATTTGGCAGCTGTGGAAATAGAGCCTCAATTCCATCAAATCCTGAGATTTCCTCCTCGGCGGTCAAAGCAATAATTAAATTATATTTTAAATCTTTTCTTTCATAAAAATGTAAAAAGGTCTGTGCCATGGAAACCAGAGAAGCACCCGCATCATTACTCCCCAATCCATAAAGCTTTCCTTCCTTTTCTATAGCTACAAACGGATCTAAAGTATATCCTTTATTAGGCTTTACCGTATCATGATGAGTATTTAACAATACAGAAGGTTTCCATTCATCAAAATGCTTATTGACTGCCCATATATTATTTTTAAAGCGCGTAGGAGTAATTCCCTTCTTCTGAAAAAAATTCTCAATCTCTACAGAAGTATTGTATTCGTCTTTACTGAATGAAGGAATTTCAATCAGGTTTTTCAACAATCCAACCGCATTATTGAACAATTCTTCTTGACTATAAACAGATTTGAGTGCCTGCATGATGATTTTCTATATGGTTCTTCAACTCGGTTTCTTTAATCAGAAACACCTTATTCACATTGTTTTTTATTGCACCCAGCGCATTCTCAAGCTTGGGTAAAATTCCTTTGTGCAATTTCCCTTCTTCTTTTAAAATTGAGAAATCTTCCTGGGAGACACTTTTAATAATAGAATCAGGATTATCCACATCTTCCAATACGCCTTCTTTATCAAAACAGTATAATAATTCTACATCGTACTTTTCTGTCAATGCCTGCGCAATAATGGAAGCAATAGTATCTGCATTGGTATTTAAAAGATTCCCGTTTTTATCATGGGTGATTGCAGAGAATACAGGAACCAGATCCAAATAAAGGAAATAGGAAATCATTTTTTTATGAACACTTCCTTCATCTATATCCCCTACAAATCCAAAATCTATTTCAGGATGGTTTCTTTTTTTAGCCTGAATCACATTAGCATCAGCCCCTGAAAGTCCTAAAGCATTACAATTTCTCTGTTGTAGCTTGGAAACAATGTTTTTATTGATGCTTCCTGCATACACCATCGCTACAATATCCAATGTGGCTTTATCCGTAATTCTTCTTCCATTGATCAGCTGCTGCGTTATTCCCAACTTATCAGCCAGTGTCGTTGCCAGCTTTCCTCCACCATGAACCAGAATTTTCTTTTCCTGAATTCCTGCAAACTGCTCTAAAAACTGATCGAGCAGCTTCTCATCATCAATCAAAGCTCCTCCTATCTTGACCACAAAAAGTTTATCTTTCATGATTCGGATTATTTAGTGAAGTTGATTTCATCTAAGATTTCACTGAACACGGCTTGTGCTGAGAAAATACGGTTTTTAGCCTGCTGATAAATAATAGAATTCTCCCCGTCCATTACTTCATCACTCAATTCCACATTACGACGGACAGGAAGGCAATGCATTACTTTTCCGTTATTAGTTTCTTTCAGCTTTTCTCCGGTCAGCATCCAATTTTCCTTTACTTCAGGCATAGCAGCATAATCATCAAAAGAAGACCAGTTTTTAACGTAGATAAAATCTGCATCTTTTAAAGCCTCCTCCTGATTATGAATGATTTTTGTATCCTTAGTAAAGTTTTTATCCAAATCGTATCCTTCAGGATTGGCAATGACAAAGTCCACATCCATTTCATGCATCCACTCGGTAAAAGAGTTCGCAACAGCCTGGGCAATAGGTTTAATATGCGGAGCCCAAGTCAATACAACCTTTGGTTTATGATCTTCTTTCCAGTTTTCTGTTATCGTAATGCAGTCTGCCAGACTCTGTAAAGGATGACGAGTTGCTGATTCTAATGAAATAACCGGAACTTTGGCGTGTTTTTGAAATTGACTTAAAATACTTTCATTTACATCATCTTCCTTACTTTTCATTCCTGCAAAACAACGAACTGCAATAATATCGCAATATTGATTTAATACTTCAATAGCATCTTTAATATGTTCTACAGTATCACCATTCATTACTGCTCCATCAGCAAACTCAAGATTCCATGCTTCTTGCGCAGCATTCAATGTAAGAACATTCAATCCTAAATTCTGAGCTGCAATCTGACTGCTTAAACGGGTTCTTAAACTTGAGTTCAAGAATACCAGTCCTATTGTTTTTCCCTTTCCTTTTTCAGTTTCGGAAAGTGGGTTTTCTTTTATATTTAAAGCTTTTTTTATAGTTTCCTGCAAGTTTTCAATATCACTTACAGCGGTAAAATTTTTCATTTGATAATATTATTTATTGGTCAATAGACTCTTATTGTTTTATCCACAAAGGCACGATAGTTTTATTTTAAACACAAAACATTTAGTTGTAACTTAAAACCACTAAAGTGTTCAAGCTTTTGTGACTTTTGTGGTTTAAATATCCTGGCTCAGGTTTTAACGAAATTGCTTAGATTCCTACGAAATGACAATCCTGATGTTATATCCTACATTAGTTGTTTTTCAAAATTCTGCCTTTCAACAGTTTTGCGATTCAACGATTTTATAGTTCTTCGATTTAGCCTTTAAACAATTTCACAACTCTCCTGCAAAACACCTTTCAAAGCATTGATGAAAAGATTTGTTTCCTCTTTCCTGATATTAAGTGCAGGAAGAATCCTCAGTACAGACTTATCATTAGAATTTCCAGTAAAAATATGATGATCGTAAAGCAGACTTTTCCTCACTTCCGAGCAATCCCTATCCAGCTCAATTCCAATCATCAGTCCTTTCCTTCGGATAGATTTAATGTGTGGAAAGTCCTTAATTTCATTTTCAATATATTGTCCCATATTTTCAGCATTGGCCATCAGGTTCTCATCCTTCATAACATCCAGGACAGCAATTGCAGCTGCACAAGCCAAATGATTTCCCCCAAAAGTAGTTCCTAATAAACCATTACTTGCTTTAAATTTCGGATGAATCAAAACACCTCCAATAGGGAATCCATTTCCCATTCCTTTTGCGATAGTGATGATATCCGGTTGAACTCCAAATTCCTGATGAGCAAAGAAGTATCCTGATCTTCCATATCCAGATTGTACTTCGTCTAAAATCAAAACAGCATTATGCTGTTCACACAATTCTTTAATTTTAGATAAAAACTCTGCTGTCGGAATCATAATTCCTCCTACTCCCTGGATTCCTTCAATAATAACAGAAGAAATATCATTTCCCTGGGTTTTAAATATTTCTTCCAGCTGTTCGATATTATTCCATTCCGATTTAATGAAGCGTTCGGAATAATTAACCGGTGCTACAATTTTAGGATTATCCGTTACTGAAACAGCCGCAGAAGTTCGTCCATGAAATGCTCCCGAAAAATAAATCACTTTGCTTTTCCCATTATGAAAAGAAGCTAGTTTTAAAGCATTTTCATTGGCTTCTGCACCGGAATTACACAGAAAGAGATTATAATCTTGATATCCTGATAATTCCCCAAGCTTCTCAGCCAGTTCAGTTTGCAATTCATTCTGTACTGAATTGGAATAAAAAGAAATTTTATCTAACTGATCTTTCAGTTTCGACTGATAATGCGGATGATTATGACCAATAGAAATTACGGCATGTCCTCCGTAAAAATCAAGATACTTTTCTCCCTTATCATCCCAGAGAAATGATCCCTGAGCTTTTACAGGATTGATATTGAATAATGGATATACGTTGAATAAGTTCATTTTTTCTTTAGTTGTTAGTTACGAGATGTGAGGTTCGGGGTTCGTGATGCGAGGTTTTTAGGTAAGTGGAAAATACTTCTATAATTGATTCGGTTTCACGATTCCACGGTTTCACGATTCCACGGTTTTACGATTTAGCTTTTCAGCAATTTCGCCTTTCAGCAGTTTTACGATTCCGCGATTTTACAGTTTAGCTATTGATCCATTTCCCTAAAATCCCACCGGCTTCAAATCCAGTCCCAAATTCTCTTTCCACCCCATTGCAATATTCATGTTTTGAACTGCCTGTCCGGAAGCTCCTTTTAACAAATTGTCAATCGCCGAATGAATAACCACTACATTATCATTCTTTTCTATATGAATCACACAGCGATTGGTATTGACAACCTGTTTTAGATCAATTGCCCTTTCATTCACCTTTACAAAAGGTGCCTCTTCATAGAAATCACGATACAATTGCTCAATATCTGAAAGCTCCAAGTCTGATTTGACCGTTGAGCTGGTAAAAATCCCTCTCGTAAAATCTCCGCGCCAAGGAATAAAATTCAAACCTACTTTCTTATCATTAAAAGAATTTAACTGCTGTAAGACCTCATCCACATGCTGATGTGTTAAAGTTTTGTATGCAGAAATATTATCATTACGCCACGTAAAATGGGTAGTCGATTGCAAAGATTGTCCGGCTCCTGTAGAACCTGTAATTCCTGTAGTATATACTTCATTCAGCAATCCTTTTTCAGCAAGTGGCAATAAAGCAAGTTGAATCGCTGTTGCAAAACACCCCGGATTCGCAATACTTTTGACTCCTGAAAGATTTTTTTTATTGATTTCCGGCAGTCCGTAGATAAAATTTCTATTCTGGAAACTACCATCTAAACGAAAATCATTTCCCAGATCAATAACCAAGGTCTCATCTCCAACCGTATTTTGGCTCAACCAATTCTGGCTTTCTTTATGAGGTAAACACAAGAACAGAATTTCTACTTGTGAAGGCTTATCGGTTAAAGTCATTTCACAAACCGTCGCTAAATCCGGGTACAGATCAGAAATCTTTGTACCCGAATTAGAACGACTATATAAAAAACTCAATTCTATCATAGGGTGAAAAGCCAGCAAACGCACCAATTCACTCCCTGTATACCCGTTAGCACCTACAATTCCAACCTTCTTCATATTTTCACTCCGTTAATCTGATGATAAATATTCAGTGAATTACTTACAATTTTAGTATACCCTTTTACATCATCTCCACTCCATGCACGATTCGCTTCTCCATAGCTTCCGAATTGATCAGACATTAAATCATGATCAGATTCAATTCCATTCAGAACAAATCTGTACGGATATAGTGTAACAAAAACTTTTCCAGTTACCATCTCCTGAGAGTCTGATAAGAAAGATTCTATATTTCTCATGACAGGATCTAAAAACAATGCTTCATGAAGCCAGTTACCATACCAATCGGACAATTGAGACTTCATCATCTGCTGATATTTAGATAAAGTATGCTTTTCTAATAAATGATGAGCTTTGATAATAACCGATGCCGCAGCAGCTTCAAATCCTACTCTCCCTTTGATTCCAACAATAGTATCCCCTACATGAATGTCACGGCCGATTCCATAAGCAGAAGCCAGCTGTTCAATCTTCTGAATCGCATAAACAGGATGTTCGTAAGACACTCCGTTCACAGAAATGATCTCTCCTTTTTTAAATTCAATTTCAAGCTCTGAAGGATCTGTCACTTTAATCTGCGACGGAAAAGCTTCTTCAGGCAGATTATTTCTTGAAGTCAATGTCTCTTTTCCTCCTACTGAAGTCCCCCAAAGTCCTTTATTAACTGAATATTGGGCTTTTTGAAATTCCAAATCATATCCATGGCTTTTCAAAAATTCTATTTCTTCTTCTCTGGACAATGCCATGTCACGAATCGGTGTTATAATCTCCACATCAGGAGCCATTACCTGAAATATCAGATCAAAACGAACCTGATCATTCCCGGCACCTGTACTCCCATGAGCAATAGCATCTGCATTTGCTTCCAAAGCATATTTTGCAATTTCCTGAGCCTGAATCGTACGTTCTGCACTTACTGAAAGTGGATACGTATTGTTTTTAAGCACATTTCCGAAGATCAGATATTTAACACATGAATTGTAGTAATCTTCCTGCGCGTCGATGCACCTGTATTCTTTTACCCCAAGATGTAAGGCTTTCTTTTCCAGTTCTTTCTCTTCTTCTTTAGAAAAACCTCCTGTATTTACAGTTACTGCGTACACTTCATAACCTAGTGTTTCACTAAGATATTTAGCACAGTAAGAGGTATCCAAACCACCGCTAAACGCTAAGATTACTTTCTTTTTCATCTGAATTCTTCTTATTATTAATTGTCAAACGCAACTCGCCAGATCCTTTTGGTGTTGAGTGCACCTCATTCTTCTGGCTCACTTCATTATTATTATATTCTTTTTGAGGCGAACAATTCTCAGCCTCATTGATTGTATTATTGGGCGGAACAAAAAGCATTGCCGTACACAAACAGTTTTTACGTTCCTTCTGCATTAAAATATCATAATTCACACAGCTTTTACATCCGCTCCAAAATTCTTCATCCTGTGTCAATTCAGAATAAATAACAGGCTTATATCCTAAATCACTGTTGATTTTCATAACAGCCAGTCCTGTTGTTAATCCAAACACTTTAGCTGTTGGATATTTATCTCTGGACAATTGAAAAACCCTTTGTTTGATCTGGGTAGCCACTCCTCCGTTCCTGTATTTGGGTGATACAATCAGTCCGGAATTAGCCACAAACTGGCCATGTGACCAAGTTTCAATATAACAGAAACCTACCCACTCTCCATTTTCAGTAGCAACCACAGCATTGCCATCTGAAATCTTTTTACTTAAATATTCGATGGAACGTTTTGCGATCCCCGTCCCTCTTCTCTGTGCAGAATCATACATTTCCTGCTGTATTTCACTCACATACATTAGATGTTCGCATGAGGAAATTTCTATTTCCATTTATTTATCTGAATTTTTTGACAAATTTAAAGCATAATAACTTTATAAACCAAATTAAAAAGATATTTTTTTTGTTTAAAACAGAATTAAAAGATAATATATCTTATTGGTTATATTTTAATTTGCTAAATTATTATATATTTGCTAAAATACTATACATGGAAAATAAATGTCCGAAATGCAACAGCACTAATACTGTAAAAAGTGGGATAATCAATGAAAAGCAAAGATTCCATTGTAAGGACTGTAAGTATTATTTTACAGTAAAAAAACTGGGAAAACAGATCGATGACTATTATGTCACCAAAGCCCTTCAACTATACCTCGAAGGTTTGAGCTATCGTGAAATAGAAAGAATTATCGGGGTTTCTCATGTAACCATAAGTTCATGGATCAAAAAGTATAATATCACAAGACCTCCTCATTCCGAATTCCATCCCGTATATAAAGTATTAAAACAAAATGAGCTCATTGAATATATGTCGAATGAAGAAAACATTAAAAATTCAGGACTGATTATCACTCAGTTTGCTGACAAGTATATGCTGATTAAATGGGAGAGATTTAAGAAATAGATTTATGGAAAGGCAGAATCGCTGAAAAGCTAAATTGCGGAAAGGCAGAAAGGCTAAATCGTAAAACCGCGGAATCGTAAGACTGAATCAATTATAGAACTATTTTCCACTTACCTAAAAATCTCGCATCACGAATCCCGTAACTCGAACCCCGAACCTCGTATCTCAAACCTCGCATCACGAACCTCACCTATCACTTAATCCAAAAACTATACACTTACCAATAATATATACTAAATTTCTATAAACAAATTATTAATTACAATTTGGTGTTCACAAAATTAACGCCAAAAAATTGATAATTTATGAAGAAAATACTCACTTTTATTGGATTAGCTCTAATTAGTAGTTCACTATACTCTCAAGGATCTCCGGACTACGGAGGCGGGCTAAAAATAAACTTGAATCCCGAAGGAGATAAATTTGTAAGATTCATTTTATGGGATCAATTCTGGCTCAGAAATACCCAAATGAACCCAGGAAGTATGGTGGGAGACGAGCCTACCAATAATACATGGAACGTAGGAAACCGCAGACTCAGAGCACTCACCTATGCCCAGATCACTAAAAGATATATGATTTTACTCCACTTTGGAATCAACAATCAGACTTTCATTAACGGCGGAGCACCGGGAACAACAGGAACAGGAGGAAATGGAAACGGAAAGAAAACACAATTATTCTTTCATGATGCCTGGAATGAATATGCTGTAATTATGCCAGGAGAAGCAGGAAAATTCAGCCTTACATTAGGTGCCGGATTACATTATTATATGGGATTATCCCGAATGACAATGGGATCTACTCTTAACTTTATTACAGTAGATGCTCCTATTTTTAACTGGCCATTAATTGATAATTCAGATCAATTCGCCAGACAACTTGGATTCTTTGCTAAAGGAAAATATGGAAAATTTGAATACCGCTTAAGTGTAAATAAACCTTTTGCTACTAATTTAGCTCCGGTAAATGTAACTGATCCTGCAAAAGCTGCCGCTGTAGATAACAATGGAAATCCAAGCTTCTCAAAAGCAGGATACCTTGAATACCAATTCTTAGATCAAGAATCAAATACCTTACCTTTTAAAGTCGGTTCTTATCTTGGAACCAAGAAAGTCTTCAATATTGGAGCAGGTTTTTACCACCAGGCAGATGGAACGAGAACCTCTGTCAACTCCAACATACAAAAGCATGATATCACCCTTTTAGCAGTAGACGCCTTCGCCGATATTCCATTGGGAAATGCCAAAAACAAAATGGCTATCTCTGCTTATGCGGGGTATTACAACTACCAATTTGGTCCTAATTATGTCAGAAACATCGGCATTATGAACATCGCTACCGCCGATCCTAACTTTACCGGTCAGCAATCTATTACAGGCGTCGGTAATCTTCAACCTACAATAGGAACAGGTAATATTATCTACGCACAAGCGGGACTTCTTCTTCCTAATCAAACAGAAAAGCCTAAAATAAGAATTCAGCCTTTTGCAGCGTATACCCATAAAAACTTTGAAGCATTTGATAAGTCTTCTTCCCAATTTGACATAGGAGCCAACTGGTTTTTAGATGGACACCATGCAAAAATAACAACTCAATATTCCACAAGACCTGTCTATATGAGTCCTACTGAAAGACCAAAATCAAGAGGGGAATTCATTGTTCAGTTCCAAATTTATCTATAAAACAACGGATGACAGAATATACTTATTAAAAATTTATTAACATCAAAAATCAAATCCTATGAGCGAAAAGCATCACGAAAGCTACGAGAATATGACCGATAAGCAGAAAAACCGTACCATCTGGGGCGTCATCACTGCATCATCACTCGGAACACTGATAGAATGGTATGACTTCTATATTTTTGGAAGTTTAGCTGTTATATTAGCAACAAAATTCTTTCCGGCAGACAATCCTACCGCTGCATTTTTATCTACTCTCGCTACTTTTGCAGCAGGATTCGTAGTAAGACCTTTCGGAGCCTTGTTTTTCGGAAGACTGGGAGATATTATCGGAAGAAAATATACCTTCCTCGTTACTTTACTCATCATGGGATTCTCAACCTTTCTCATCGGATGTATTCCTAGCTATGAAACCATAGGCTTTATGGCTCCTGTATTAGTTTTAATTCTTAGATTATTACAAGGATTAGCTTTAGGAGGTGAATATGGAGGTGCCGCTACCTATGTTGCGGAATACGCACAACCTCACCGAAGAGGATATTGGACTTCATGGATTCAGACTACTGCTACAGCAGGACTTTTTATCTCTCTTATTGTAATTCTGATAACAAAAAATACGCTTTCTGCAGATCAATTTGACGGCTGGGGCTGGAGAGTTCCTTTCTGGATCTCCATTTTAATGGTGGGAGTTTCTTACATCATCAGAAAAAACATGAAAGAATCACCACTTTTTGCAAAAGCTAAAAGTGAAGGAAAAACTTCTAAAAACCCTTTAAAAGAGAGTTTCGGAAACAAGTATAACTTCAAATTTGTTTTATTAGCACTATTCGGAGCCGCTATGGGACAAGGGGTAATATGGTATACCGGCCAATTTTATGCCATGAGCTTCCTACAAAAAGTAATGAATGTAGAATCCGCGCAAGTTGATTCATTAATGGCTATCGCACTACTTTTAGGAACTCCTTTCTTTGTATTTTTCGGATGGCTCTCTGATAAAATAGGCCGTAAAGCCGTCATGATGACCGGAATGCTCGTTGCTATTTTAGCGTATCGCCCTATTTACAACAGCATGTATAAAAGCGTCAGTCTTGAAAACAAAACTATCGCCTCTAATGGTATCACCGAAAAAAGGACGGCTAAAATTCATAAAGAAATTTCCAGCGACAGTTTAATTACATTCCATAAGGAAACTTTATATACCGACGGAACTTTGATTAAAAAAGACAGTATCGTTCATTGGGCTGCTGCAGGCCCAGTAATAAAAGCAGACGGAAAAGCTGAAGAACCAAAAATTTCCCAATCTTTAAAACTTGCAGACAACACCAAATGGTATCTCATATTCCTGGTGTTCATCCAAGTAATCTTTGTCACCATGGTTTATGGTCCGATCGCTGCATTCCTTGTTGAAATGTTCCCTATACGGATTCGCTACACCTCTATGTCATTGCCTTACCATATTGGTAACGGAGTTTTCGGAGGACTTCTTCCTGCCGTAGCCACCTATTTGGTTACTTCAGGAAAAGATGCAGGACATGCGACATGGTATCTTGAAGGACTTTGGTATCCTATCGGTGTTGCAGGAGTCTGTTTATTAATCGGATTAATTTATCTTAAAAACAAGAACAATAATATTCACGATTAAGCATTGAATCACTCAAATTTTCATTAATTTTAAAACTACTAAAATGAACGCATTAAAAAAAATATTAGGTATTCTCTGGATTTTAATCGCTATAGCTGTAGGTTATTTTGGAATAACCATGTTGGGAATTCCAAAAATCACCTCCGGAAAGCAGGAAGATCTGGTGTTCGGTGTTATCATACTTTTTGTACTGATGCCGATCATCTCGGGCGGAATGGCCATTTTTGGTTACTATGCCCTAACAGGAGAATATTCTGACGATAAGGCCTAAAAAAACACTTTTGATAACTGATGAACCATTACTTATTTGTTTTGTTCATCAGTTATCTTTTATTAATTATGAAGAAGAGACACGAACAAAAACTGATTATTCTCAGCATTGGATTAATGATTGCTTTCAGCATTCCCATTTCCCTGCTATTCAATAGCGACAAAGACAATCTTGGCTATCCCATGATTCTAATCTACATATTCGCTGTCTGGACGGTGTCTATTATCATATCTTTTGTAATCGTAAAAAAGTATGATGAATAGTTTTTCTTTATTTGTTGTTGTTTTACTTTATCTGGCTCTTTTATTCTTAGTTGCCCATCTGGCAGAAAAGAAAAAAAGCAAGCTATGGATCAACAATCCCTATATCTATGCGTTATCATTGGCTGTTTACTGTACAGCCTGGACCTATTACGGAAGCATTGGCGTAGCTGCAACAAGCGGTCTCAATTATTTGCCCATTTATGTAGGTCCTATTATAGTAATCCCTGCGTGGATTTTCATTAATACCCGAATCGTAAGAATTTCAAGAGTCAACAAAATAAGTAGTCTTGCGGATTTTATTTCATTAAGATATGGAAATAGCAGAAGCTTTTGTGCTATCATCACCATTGTCTGCCTCTTTGCCATTGTTCCTTATATAGGATTACAGATCAAAGCGATTTCTGAAACATTCCATTTGGTAACGGAAACTCCCATGTCTAAAAATATTCTTACGGACAATGCTACTTTCGTGGTTATTTTAATTGCCCTCTTCTCTTCTTACTATGGGACAAGATATGTAGATGCTTCGGAAAAGCGTCTTGGAATTATTTCAGCCATTGCATTGGAAAGCTTTTTAAAGCTCTTTTTTATCATTATTCTGGGTCTGTTTGTTATCTATTTTGTTTTTGACGGGTTCTCAGATATCTATGAAAAAGCGAGCCACTTCAAGGATTTTAAAGAGAAAAATACATTCAACGGTGTTGAGGGAGCATTAAACTGGATGATTCTGTGTATGATTTCGGCAACAGCAATCTGTATTCTTCCAAGACAGTTCCATACCGCAATTGTTGAAAACAGACAGGAAAAACATATTAAAACTGCAATTTGGTTTTTCCCATTATACCTTTTAATTTTTACTATTTTCATCTTTCCTATTGCATGGGGTGGAAGACTTATCTTTGATGGGCAAAATGTAAATCCCGAGTTCTATTCCATACTGATTCCACAACATTTCAATAATACTTTAATTACAGTTTTGGTTTTCCTTGGCGGATTGAGCTCATCTATTTCAATGATCATTATCTCAGCCATCACCTTATCCATTATGCTTTCCAATAACCTTATTATTCCTTATGGTTTATTAGGGAAATTCAAATCGGAAAACGAGTCTCAAAATACACGAAACATTACCAATATCAGGAAAATAAGCATTTTCGCACTCGTTCTCATGGCTTTTGCCTTCTATAAATATTTCATTCTCAAAACTTCATTAGACTCTGTAGGATTAATTTCATTTGTTGTGATAGCCCAGCTTGCCCCTGCCTTTTTCGGTGCGTTATTTTGGAAAAGAGGCAGCTATAAAGGAGCTGTTACAGGATTGATCGCAGGATTAATCATCTGCTATTTCGGACTGATCATCCCGCAATATTATTTTTCCTATAACCAGGAATTTAAAGGAGCCTTAAGAGACCTATATATGGCTTTTGATTTCTTTAACATCCCCTATTTAAGCAGAATTCCTGAAATCTTTTTCTGGTCTATTTTAATCAACATAGGTCTGTTTACTATAATTTCGGTAAGCATCAAAGGAAATTACCGGGAAAGAAATTTTGCTGAATTATATGTAGATATCGACAAATACATTCAAAATCACGAAAATGCTTTTATCTGGCGTGGAACAGCATACGTATCCGATATCAAAAATATCCTGGAACGCTTTTTAGGCAAAAAGAAAACAGAACAAGCATTGAGGATTTTCAATCTGAAATATAATATAGATTCTGAGACTGAAACCGCTGACTCCAGGTTTATTAAGTTCTCAGAAAACTTGCTGGCAGGCAGAATAGGAACCGCTTCAGCAAAGATTCTGATCGAAGGCGTAACAAAAGAAGATAAAATATCTTTAAAGGAAGTTTTAAATATTTTGGAAGAGTCTAAAGAAAACATTTCCCTAAATAAGAAACTTATTGAAAAATCAGACGAATTGAAGCAACTTTCAGATGAGCTAACAGCTGCCAATGAAAACTTAATCATCAAAGACCGCCAAAAAGATGACTTCCTGGATTCAGTAGCCCACGAGCTGAGAACGCCTATTACAGCCATCCGCTCCGCAGGAGAAATTTTAGCTGATGACGATGATATTCCTTTAGAGATAAAAAAAGAATTCCTCCATAATATCATTACCGAGTCGGACAGATTAAGTGAAATCATCAACGACATTCTTTATCTGGACAAACTAGAACATGGAGAAATTGCTTTAAATGTCAATCAAAATAACATTATTGAGACCTATAAAAAATCCCTTAACCCTCTCCTCCACCTTATTCAGCAAAAAGATATTCATGTATGCGATGTCAATCTCCTCCAGCAACATCTGTTTGAATATGATGAACCAAGAATGATTCAGCTATTCCAGAATATTCTGGGAAATGCTTTGAAATTCACGGATGAACAAGGAATCATACAAACAAAGTTTTATGAAAAAGAAAATCACTTAATCATCACCATTTTCAATACCGGAAAAATGATTCCTGAGGAAGACTTGACGCTGATTTTCAATAAATTTTATCAATCCAGAAATCAAAATATTTTAAAACCTACAGGAAGTGGCCTTGGATTAGCTATTTGTAAAAAAATTATTGAAGCTCACAAAGGCTCGATACAAGCGGAAAATACAGGACTTGGGGTAACCTTTACAATCGTTCTTCCCCACTTGATACAAGAAATAAAAAATGAAGTCGAATAACCATAGAAACAACATATGAAAAAGATAATCATTGCAGATGATGAACACAAAATACTCATGTCACTGGAGTATAGCTTTAGGAAAAACGGTTATGACGTTTTCATTGCACGGGATGGAACTGAAGTTTTAGAATTCTTAAAAACTATGGTTCCGGATGTCATCCTATTAGATATTATGATGCCTAACCTTGATGGATACAGCACTCTTGAAAGAATCAAAGAACAGGAAAATCTAAAAAATACAAAAGTTCTTTTTCTCAGTGCTAAAAACAATCCTAAAGATATTGAAAAAGGTTTGGAAATGGGAGCCGATGCCTACATCACCAAACCCTACTCCATAAAAAAACTAATCCAGCAGATTGAGGAACTGTTTGAATAAAATATGAGATTGCTTCGCTTTGCTCGCAATGACAAAGATTTAAAATAAACCTGAAACACAATTATTAATATGAATGCAGACGAATTATTTACAAGAAGTATAGAAGAAAAAGAGAATTTCTGGAAAGAACAGGCTCGGGAAATCGATTGGTTTGAATTTCCCAGACAGATTCTTTCACAAGATCAAAATAATTATACCCAGTGGTTTTCCGATGGAAAACTGAACCTATGTTATTTATGCATAGATAAACACATTGAAGACGGATTTGGAGAACAGATTGCTATTGTTTATGATTCTCCGGTCACTGGTCAGAAAATAAAATATACCTTTCACCAAGCTCAGGAAGAAATCTCAAAATTCGCAGGTGGCCTGGCCTCATTAGGTTTGGAAAAGGGAGACACCGCCGTTATCTATATGCCAATGATTCCCCAAACTCTTTTTGCGATGCTAGCCTGTGCAAGAATCGGTGTGATTCACAATGTTGTATTTGGTGGCTTTGCTCCTAATGAACTCGTGGTAAGGATTGATGACTGCAAGCCTAAAGCTTTAATTACAGCTACCGCAGGTATAGAAATCGCGAAAAGAATTCCGTATTTACCATTGGTTGAAAAAGCAATCCAACTTGCGCAAGATAAAGTTGATCACATCATTGTTTATAATCGTAAATTAACGGATAATCAGGATGAAATGTTTGATGGATTGATCGATTATGAAGAACTCGTAGAAAAATCAGATCCTACACCCTGCGTTTCCGTAGAGTCTACCCATCCGCTTTACCTGCTTTACACCTCAGGAACCACTGGAAAACCTAAAGGAATCGTCCGTGACACCGGAGGTTATGCTACAGCTTTGAAATTTTCCATGAAATATATTTACGGAATAGAACCAGGAGAAACCTTCTGGGCAGCGTCCGATTTCGGCTGGGCCGTGGGACACAGTTTTTCCGTTTACGGACCCTTGCTGAACAGAAATACCACCATTATTTTTGAAGGAAAGCCCATCATGACCCCTGATGCAGGAACATTTTGGAGAATTATTTCGGAATATAAAGTTTCTGCAATGTTTACAGCACCTACTGCGATTCGGGCAATCAAAAAAGAAGATACCAACGGAGAGCTGGTAAAACAATACGACCTATCTCACTTCAAAAAACAGTTTCTGGCTGGCGAACGCTGTGATGTTGCTACTTTAGACTGGTTCAGCAAACACATTGGAGTGCCTGCCATAGATCACTGGTGGCAAACCGAATCAGGCTGGCCTATGCTGGGACTCATGACCTTCAATGATCTTTATCAGATCAAAAGAGCTTCTGCCGGTAAGCCAATCCCGGGATATGATATCAAGATTTTTGATGAAAACGGCTTTGAACTCAACCCGCATCAAGAAGGGTATCTGGTTATTAAACTCCCTCTCCCTCCCGGAGCCCTTTTAGGAATATGGAAAGACAATGAACGTTTTCAAAACAGCTATCTGTCTCAATATAACGGCTATTATTTTTCCGGAGACGGAGCTATTCAGGATGAAGACGGTTATATTTTCATTACAGGGAGAGTGGATGATGTTATTAATGTAGCCGGACACAGACTTTCTACATCAGAAATGGAGGAAATTGTCGCTTCACATCCTGAGGTTGCCGAATGTGCCGTTGTCGGAATTGATCATGAACTCAAAGGCCAGATTCCTTTTGCGACAGCTGTTTTAAAAAACGGCTCATCAATTTCCGAACACGATCTGGAGCAGGAAATCGTACAAATGGTAAGAGATAAAATCGGAGCCGTTGCTTTCTTAAAAAATGTAATGGTTGTCAAACGTTTACCTAAAACACGTTCCGGAAAAACTTTAAGAAAGCTCATCAGAACTCTTCTGGATGGGAAAGAATTTCAGGTTCCATCTACGATAGATGACGAAAAAATAATCGAAGAAATACAAGAAAAAATCGTGGATTACAGGGGTAAATCCACAAATTAAACTTAAATTTAAGATATAAAATAAATTCAAATTTCAAAAAACAAAAGGGATATGAGAAATTACTTGATAGAGGATTTGCCTCACTATTTTGAAGAATACAAAAAGTCTATTAAAAACCCTAAAAAATTCTGGGATAAAATAGCTGATCAAAACTTTGTATGGTATCAAAGGTGGAGCAAAGTGGTTAAGTATGATATGAATGAGGCAAAGATTACCTGGTTTAAAGATGCTAAATTAAATATTACCAAAAACTGTATCGACAGACACCTTAATGAAAGAGGTGATAAAACGGCTATCATCTGGGAGCCTAACGATCCAAAAGAAGAAGCTCAGCACATTTCCTATAATGAACTGTATACCCGCGTCAATAAAACAGCCAATGTTTTAAGAGATATGGGAATAGAAAAAGGAGACCGTGTCTGTATTTATCTTCCAATGATTCCAGAGCTGGCCATTACTATGCTTGCCTGTGCCAAATTAGGAGCTGTACACTCCGTAATCTTTGCTGGATTTTCTGCCAATGCAGTAGCTTCAAGAGTCAATGACTGTGCGGCAAAGGTGGTTATTACTTCTGACGGAAGTTACAGAGGAAGCAAAGTACTGGATCTAAAAAGCATTGTAGATGAAGCTTTGGAAAAAACACCGACTATCGAAAAAGTACTGGTAGTCAATAGAACCCATAACGATATCAAAATGAAGGAAGGCAGGGATTACTGGATGTCTGAACTTTATGAAAAAGCCTCTCCTGACTTTGTTACCGTAATTATGGATGCTGAGGATCCCCTATTTATTCTTTACACTTCCGGATCTACAGGAAAACCTAAAGGAATGCTTCATACCTGCGCCGGGTATATGGTGTATACTGCTTATACATTTAAGAATATCTTTAACTACCAGGAAAATGATATCTACTGGTGTACAGCGGATATCGGCTGGATTACAGGACACTCTTACATTCTTTACGGACCATTATGTAATGGAGCCACTACAGTTATGTTTGAAGGGGTTCCTACTTATCCGGAACCGGACCGTTTTTGGGAAGTGATTGAGAAACATAAAATCACTCAATTCTACACCGCTCCTACCGCTATTCGTTCACTGGCAAAAGAAAGCACAGAATGGGTAGACAAACATGATTTAAGCTCTTTAAAAGTCATAGGGTCCGTAGGAGAGCCTATCAACGATGAAGCATGGCATTGGTTTAATGATCATGTCGGAAAGAAAAAATGCCCGATCGTAGATACCTGGTGGCAAACAGAAACAGGAGGAATTATGATTTCACCTCTTCCTTTTATCACCCCTACCAAACCCACTTACGCAACACTTCCATTGCCTGGAATACAACCCGTCCTTATGGATGACAAACGAAATGAAATAACAGGAAACCAGGTGACAGGGAATCTTTGTATCCGTTTTCCTTGGCCAGGAATCGCAAGAACCATCTGGGGTGACCATCAAAGGTATAAGGAGACCTACTTCACCGCCTTTCCTGGAAAATACTTTTCTGGTGACGGTGCTTTGAGAGACGAGGTAGGTTACTACAGAATCACAGGACGTGTAGATGATGTCATTATTGTTTCCGGGCATAACTTAGGAACTGCTCCTATCGAAGATAGCATCAATCAGCACCCTGCAGTAGCAGAGTCCGCGATTGTAGGATACCCCCATGACATTAAAGGAAATGCCTTATATGGTTATGTCGTATTGAAAGAAACCGGTGAAGGGCGCCAGAGAGAAAATCTTAAAAAAGAGATTAATCAGCTCATTTCTGATCAGATTGGCCCTATAGCAAAACTGGATAAAATACAATTTGTTTCCGGACTTCCAAAGACACGTTCAGGGAAAATCATGAGAAGAATCCTAAGAAAAATTGCAGAGGGAGACTTTAATAATTTCGGAGATACTTCCACTTTATTAAATCCTGAAATTGTTGATGAAATTAAAAACGAAAGATTAGATTAATTTTTAAATTAATATCAAATAAAAGACGAAGAATTTTTCTTCGTCTTTTATTTTTTTCTATTACAAAAACCTCATAGTTTTTTTGAAAGCTATCAGGTTTATTATTTCGGACACATTATTTTAATTAGACAAACACCCGGAAATAGAGTTCAGTCCGCATCAGTAGTCAATTATCCCCAAAATGACTTTAATAAAACCAAACAGACGATTGATAGAAATAATCAAATATTTTCAATATATATTATAGATAAAACAACATTAAATAAATTTTATTAAATTTTTTATAAAATAATTCGAATTTAATTATTATCTTTAAGTACAAATTTAAAACACATTATTATGTCAAAAATATTAGCTGGATTATTTGAATCTCATAGTGATTATAAAAAACTTGAGACGGATTTAGAAAGTTCTGGTTTTGAAAACTCAGATTATATCGTTTACCTTAATGATCATCATAATGCTCAGTATTTGGCGAGTGTTGCGGTACGTGATAACGACCAAACAGATAATGCTAGAAATATTTTCAGCCAAAACTCTGTTCTAAAAACCTACTTATTCGAAAACATGAGCATTGAACAAGCTGACTATCATAGCCTTAAAAAATACATAGATGCAAGAAGCCGGGCAGAAATTCACAATAGTCCGAACGTAAAAATAAAAGGTTCTACCAATGGTATGGACTCAGAAGTAAAATTCTAAGCAAACTAAATTCTAATAACCGGAAATCCGTAGAGCCTATCTACGGATTTTTTGTAATTTGAAAAGTGGAAAAATTTTCGTATTTTCGTTTAATTATAGGCATTGTACACAAATGAGTTACGACTTAGAACAGGAGAACAAAGAGATACTTACCAGGTATAAGGATCTGATTTCTAATACCTACCGGACTCTGGATGAGGAAAACAACAAACTCATTCGGAAGGCATTTGATATTGCGCTAGATGCACATAAGGATCAAAGAAGAAAATCCGGGGAACCTTACATCTACCATCCCATTGCCGTTGCTAAAATTGTAGCAACTGAAATAGGTTTGGGAGCAACCTCTATTGCGTGTGCTCTGCTGCATGATGTCATTGAAGATTCTGATTATACCTATGAGGATGTTAAAAAGATATTTGGCGAAAAAATAGCCAATATCGTGAATGGGTTAACCAAGATATCCATCATGAATCATCAGAATATCTCGGTGCAGTCAGAAAATTACAGAAAATTATTACTGACACTTTCTGAAGACTTCAGGGTTATATTGATTAAGATTGCAGACCGCCTTCACAATATGCGTACCCTAGAAAGTATGGCACCGGATAAGCAGAAAAAAATTGCTTCTGAAACGGTTTACATTTATGCTCCAATGGCGCATCGTCTGGGGCTGTACAATATCAAATCCGAGCTTGAAGATCTTTCATTAAAATATAACAATCCGGAAATTTACAATGAGATCGCGGAAAAATTAGAATTAGCTAAAGAAAACCGCGAAAAGTATATTGAAGAATTTAAAAAAGAAGCTTCTCAAAGATTAAAAGAGGAAGGACTGAATTTCACCATAAAAGGACGTGCCAAAGCTATTTCTTCTATTTATAGGAAAATGCTTAAACAGGGAGTTTCTTTTGAAGAGGTTTTTGATAATTATGCAATCAGGATTATTTACAAATCTGATGCAAAAAATGAAAAGTTTCTTGCCTGGAAAATCTATTCTATTGTAACGGATGTTTATCACAGTAACCCTTCAAGAATGAGAGACTGGATTACACAGCCTCGTTCTACAGGATATGAAAGTCTCCACCTAACCGTTCTTGGGCCAGACAAAAAATGGATCGAGGTACAAATCCGTTCCGAAAGAATGGATGAAATCGCTGAAAAAGGTGTTGCTGCTCATTACAAGTATAAAGAGGGTTATAAACAAAGCTCTGATGACAGAAATTTTGAGAGATGGGTAACCGAAATTCGTGATGTTCTGGAGCAACAGCAAAACCTTTCCACTTCTGAGCTATTAGATAATATCAAGCTCAATTTATATTCGAAAGAGGTCTTTGTATTTACTCCTAAGGGAGAAATTAAAATTCTACCTACCAATGCCACGGCATTGGATTTTGCTTTTTCTGTACACTCTGATCTGGGGATGAAGTGTTTAGGCGCCAAGATTAATGGTAAATTAGTTCCTATTTCTTATGTGCTGCAAAATGGAGATCAGGTTGATATCCTCTCTTCCCAGAATCAAAAACCGAAATCTGACTGGCTTGAATTTGTGGTCACTTCAAAAGCAAAGTCCAAGATTAAAAGCTACCTGAATTCACAAAAAAATCAACTGGTAGAGGAAGGAAAAGAAATTCTTCAGCGTAAACTTCGACATGCTAAAATTAATTTCAACGATGAGGAAGTCAATAAGCTTCAAAAGTTTTTTAATTTAAAAACTTCCCAGGAGCTATTCTTAAAATTCCAAAGCAATGAATTGGATGTAAGCAGCTTAAGAAGATATATAGAAAGTAAAAATGTTTTCAACAACCTTCTTTCAAGGTTTAGAAAATCACCGTCGAAAAATGTTCACTTCGAAGAACCGAAGGAGCAAAACCTTGACATGATTGTCTTCGGAAAAGACGAAGAAAAACTGAACTACAGCTATGCAAAATGCTGTACCGTAATTCCCGGAGATAAAATTTTCGGATTTATTACTATTTCTGACGGAATAAAAGTACACAGTGATAACTGTCCCAACGCTATTAACCTCAGAGCTCAATATGATTACAGGGTTATTCCTGCAAAATGGGTTAACGCTGAGAGCTTCAAAAACAGGGTCAAAATTGAAATTGAAGGACTGGATAGAATGGGAATGATTAATGATATTACCGCTGTTATTAGTGGCACCATGGGAATGGATATGAAAAGTATGTCTATTGAATCCAACAACGGAGTTTTTACAGGCAACATCAATCTCGAAGTAAAAAACAAGGGACAATTAGAAGAAACCTTCAAAAAACTTAAAAATATAAACGGCGTTTCAAGAGTGAGACGATTACAATCTTAGACATGAATTTATCTATTTATTTTAAAAAATTTTTCAACAATAACCTATGTTCAGGGATCATACTTATTTTTTGCGTAGTTGCCTCTTTATTAATTGCTAATTCATCATTAGGAGAAGGGTTAGATAATTTTATTCATAAAGAAATAGGTACCCCTCTTTTTGGGTTGAAATTTCCAATACATATATGGATCAATGATGGCTTAATGGCAATTTTCTTTCTTCTCGTAGGTTTAGAAATCAAAAGAGAATTGGTAGAAGGAGAACTATCTTCTTTCAAAAATGCATCTCTTCCTATTTTTGCTGCAGTCGGCGGGATGCTTGTCCCTGCAACCATTTATGCTCTTTTTAATTCAGGCACTGAATATAGTAACGGATGGGGAATTCCTATGGCTACTGATATTGCTTTTTCTCTTGCACTTATTTCAATGCTGGGGAGTAAAATTCCTAACTCCATTAAAATTTTTCTTGCAGCCCTCGCTATCGTTGATGATTTAGGTGCTATTCTGGTAATTGCAATTTTTTATACGGAACAGATCCATTGGTCTTATCTTGCTTTATCTGCTGGGGTTGTGGTTCTTTTGTTCCTTTTGAATTTTTTAAAAGTAACAAAAATTATATTCTATATTATTCCTGGATTATTTTTATGGTATTTCCTACACCATTCAGGAATCCATGCTACTATTGCAGGTGTATTGCTGGCTTTATCAATTCCAACCAATGCATCCAATGTGGAAATCTCTCCACTTGAAAAATTAGAACATACATTACATATTCCTGTAAGCTTTCTGATCATGCCGATATTTGCTTTAACCAATACTAATATAGTATTCCACGACGGGATGGTAGAAGGATTGGCCAGTACGCTGGGACTAGGAATTATTGGTGGATTGGTTTTAGGAAAGCTGATTGGAATCAATCTATTTTCCTTCATTGCTATAAAGTTAAAATTAAGTAAACTTCCTTATAATAGTACTTGGGCACATATGATTGGAGTAGGTTTACTTGCCGGAATCGGGTTTACGATGTCTATTTTTATTGCACTTCTTTCATTTAAAGAAAGGTATGAAATCCAGGAAGAAGCTAAATTTGCTATTTTAATAGCCTCTCTCTTATCTGCTGTTTTAGGGGTAATCATATTGAGTATGAGCTCTAAAAAGAATAAATTAATTAACGAAGATGAGGAAAACGACTTCGAAGACGATGAATAAGATATAAACAATAAAAAGAGGGCATTTAATTAAATGCCCTCTTTTATTTTATCTCAACCACATTGATAAGTACTTATCCTGCACAGTCCCCTGCAACAATAGGTATTTTCACCCGGACAATAATTGGTGTTTACTTCATATGCTAGTCCGCCTTGCACAATTTTCAGATCGTGTCTTGTTAATTTTTTGATGTTTTTCATAATAATGGATTGGTATTAGTTCTCTTACTCTATAAGCTTTTCAGATGCCGCTATATATAATCTATTCTTTGATACTAACTGAGGATATATTATTTTTTTGGATGATACTCTTCATTACTTTTTAAATCAGGTTCTGTACTTCGTACCGGATATCCGGGATTTTCTTTCTGCAGCTCATCAGACAATAGTTTTTCAATCCTAAGCTTTCTGATAGCCATATTGAGCTCATTTCCAAACAAAAGCAGATATACATTTACATTGACCCACACCATCAAAAGAATCATACTTCCAATAGATCCGTACAATACGTTATATCTGGCAATATCCTTAACATAGATAGCAAAAATATATGTAGTAAGAACAAATAAAACTGTTGTGAGGATAGCTCCGGGAACTGCCTGTCTGAACCTTGCAATTTTCACCGTTCCTAACCAATAAAATAAGGCTAAAAGTATAAAGTAAAAAAGGGGAAATGATACAAATCCAATAATTTTGGAAAGGTTATTGACCAGCCATGAAATGCTATAGGTAGGGGTAAACAGCTTCAATACAACTTCTACATAATATACTCCAAAGAGCGCCAAGAAAACAATGGTAATAAAGCCAATCGTAATAAAAAAAGAAAGAATAAATTCTTTAACATCACTGAGTTTTTCATCTGAATTCTCATTGAATCCGTTAATCAGGGAAAAGGTTCCATTGGTTGCAAAAACCAAAGCAAGGACAATCGTTATATTACTGATTCCCCGCATATTAGGAATAATACTCTTTTCGATATACCCTCTCACATCCGTTTCCATATCAGAAGGGAAAACATTGTGAATCAAAACTTCAAAAATATAAAAATGAAGTTTATCATAGTGCGGCATATAAGGTAATACGGAAAGCAAAAACAGCAAAAACGGAAACAGACTTATAGTAAAGCTCCATGAAATGGCGGCAGCCTTCCTCCCTATTTTATCCTTAAAAATCCCTGAAATATAGATTTGAAACATCTGCCAGAGCGATATCCCTAAAACAGGAATATGTATGCCATCCAGGAATTCTTGAATTTTCAAGACAAAATTAGGTACTTTTATACTCATATTTATTCTAGAATATTTTCTATTTTATCAAAAGTTTTATTAACAAATTTAGGAGAACCAATTCTAACTCCTACCCCTACTCTCACCTGCCATTGCGTTGTAGAATAGAAATTAACCTTTGAACTGTTTAGCCAATTAATCTGTCCTTCACCTCCAAAAAACCACTTCCCATTATCATATCCTATTCTCATATTGGAATTAAGACCAAAATTGAATTCATAGTTTTTACTATCAATCAATGTTGCATAATAAACTTGTGGATAAAGTTCCATTACAGTATACCAATTGTTCTTTAATACTTTCTGCATTCCTGCACCTGATCTTAGAGCTACTCTAATGTCTTTGGTTACCGTGGTATGGAAATCAGGATCACTCACCTCTCTTCCTTTATAAATCATTTTATTTGCGTCTCTCAATACATTATACTGATAGAATAGCCCTGAGATTAGCACAAAATTATTTTTTAATGGTTTATACGTCATATTGGTATAACTCCTGTAATTCGTTTTATCCCCAACCCAAAGATAGCTGGTTTCGCCTCTAAAGGATTGATATTTCGAATCCGGAAACTGAAGATATCCATCATTAAATACATCTTGTAATTCTGGTTCTAAAAAAGCCTTTACAAATTTTTGTGTACTTTCAAGATAGAATCCTTTAATATGGGTATAATTAATAACCTGTCTTATTTTTGGACACAAAAAAAAGGCAAATCCTATATCAAAATACCTTGTTTTCCCTTTAACATCATCATCGTTATTTATTTTGAACAGCTTAGGTTCAAAAGAAATATTGAAATCCAGCCATCTATATCTAACTAAAAATTCCGTATAAAAGGCCTCATTAGGTTTCAAAAAAAAGGTCTGTCGGTCAGCATATAGTCCAAATGAATTATCAATGTAACGTGTTGCTGCCACAACGGAAATCTTCTTTCTGTCTTCTTCCAGATATTTTTCATTATCGCCTCTAACTTCCTGACTAAAAAAAGCTAAAGGGAAATATAAAAAAATGCTGGAGATCAATCTCAGCTTCATCATATTGTGTTAGTTACGTAAAAATACTGATTTTTTTAGACTTCATATCCATTGTCCTTTTTTGATTTTCTATCACAAAGAAGAAAAAGCATGAAAAAACACAAAATAATTCTTGAATTTATGAATATCTTTGACCTCATTAAAATTGATTATACATTCTATGCGAATCAGCCTGCTTTGTATTGGGAAAACAGATGATAAGGAAATTACCTCACTAATAGGGTATTATCTAAACCGCCTTCCTAAACACTGGAATTTTGAAATTACTGAAATCCCGGATATTAAAAATGCAAAAAACCTATCTGCCGATCTTCTGAAAAAGGAAGAAGCCAAACTTTTTATGAATCACATTGATAAAAATGATCTGGTCGTTATTCTGGATGAAAAGGGAAAACAGTTTACCAGCAGGGAGTTTTCACAGAAAATTGATACATGGATGAATTCTTCGGTGAAAAAAGTACATATTTTAATTGGAGGGGCCTACGGGTTTTCTGAGGAAATATATTCCAGAGCCAATGAAAAAATATCGTTGTCTAAAATGACATTCACCCATCAGATGATTCGATTGTTTATCGTTGAGCAATTATATCGGGCAGATCAGATTTTACAGGGGAAGCCTTATCACAATGATTAATATCATTTTGTAGGACATTTAGCAAAGTATTCCATTAGTAAAGGCTTTTCATATCCTAGGCTTACAGCTTTTTCCAGATTAGAGCATGCCTCTTTAGGTTTAGCTGTTTCAAAAAGAATCAATGCTTTTGTAACATATGATTGAGCAAACTTTGGGTCGATTGAAATAGCTTTGTTGATATCTGTTAAGGCTTCTTTAGTCTTTTTCATTTTCAGATATAGATCTCCACGTCCGTTGTATAAGAGTGATTCAGGTTTTTCAGAAATAAGCTGATTGTAATCTTTTAAAGCTCCTTCCAGATCACCGTTATTCTTTTTTAAATTGGCGAGCCCGGTTCGTGCAAAAATATTATTCGGTGCAAAGGTTAAAATCTGATTAAGATCTTTCATCGCCAGATCTTTTTTTCCCTGACTGTCATAAATCTTTGAACGGGTCAGATACATATCTGTATTTTCAGGATCAATCTGCAAGCCTTTCTCTACATAGTCCAAAGCTTTCTGTTTACTTCCTTTCTGGCTATTTATAGAAGCCAGATTAGCATATACTGATGCTGACATTGGGTTTGCTTTTAAAGCAGATTCATAGGACTTGAATGCAAGAGTCGTTTTGCCCAATCTTCTTTGGGCAGTTCCTAAATTGTTATAGTATTCTGATTGGTATTTCTGGATCTGTTCTTTTTCCGCTAATTTCGAATATTGCTCTTCAGCACATTTGTAATCAGCTTTTTTAAAGCATTCTTCAGCTGTTTTTGCATCCTGGGAATAAAGCTGAGCAGAAAGAAGGATTAAGGTTACCAGTAATAAATGTTTTTTCATGAGTGTATAGTTTGTTTTTTGATTACTTTTTTTGCGAGCGCAGAAAAAATCACTCCCAATAAAAGTCCAACAAACGCCCCCACCAAAATATCTATCGGGAAATGCACTCCTAAATATATACGGCTGTAAGACACTACTACAGCCCACACAAATATAGCATAAGGAAACCATTTAAGTTTCTTTTTTAATAAAACACTTAAATAAGTTGCTAAAAAGAAAGTATTGGAAGCATGAGCAGAATAAAAACCAAACTGGCCACCACATTTAACAATCCTCATGTAATGATCAATAGTAGGATCATGGCACGGCCTTAATCTTGCCACTCCATATTTAAATATGCTTGCCACCTGATCAGAAACCGTAGTTCCGATAAGGATGAATAAAAGAATATAGGCTAAGGATTTTAAGGGATAATTTTTATATAGAAAATACAAAAATATAATATACAAAGGAACCCAGATCCATGTACTGGAAATCAGCATCCAAAACTGATCAAAAGAAGAGTCTCCCAGATTATTGAGATACAAAAAGATTTTCTTATCCTCCTGAATTATTTCTTCCATCAATTATCGACTTACAGGTCCTTCGTAAGTTTCATCTTCAGAAGGTTTTGGTTTAGCGGGCTCAGAAGAAGGTTCGGTAAGAATATCTTTTTCGATATTTTTCACCGGATTGAAATCTTTAGCAGCATCTTTTACTTTCTCAATCTCACGCTTAATTTCAGAAACAGGATTATCTGTCTCTTTCATTATTTCGGTTTTAATATCTTCTACCGCACCACGCATCTTCCTTACGCCTGCACCTAAGTCACGCGCTATTTGAGGGAGTTTATCCGGTCCGAATAATACAACGATTGCCACTGCAATCAATGCCATTTCTCCAATGCTTAATTCCATGATGTAAAATTACAAAAGATTATACATATATAACGTAGAAACATAAAATTTAAACAAATTTTAAGATTTTTAATTTCAGACCTTTATAAATTTTTAATTATCTCCTGTCAATCCATATTAATATTAATACCATAACAAAATAATTCCCTATTGTAAGAATTATATTATTTTTTTAATTAAATTTACCTTCTAAAACTAAAAATATTAAACCATGAAAAAACTAACAACAATTTTCAAGCTCTTTATGCTGGCATCAGTATTACTCCTTAGTAGCTGTCAAAATGAAAGCACTGAAGTACTTCAGGAAGACACTACCGCTAGAAATTCGGTTGCAGAGCTGAAAAAAGAGCTGACCCCATCATCATTATCCATTCCTGAAGCTGTCCAGACACAGCTGAACGATTCTAAGCAAAATATTGAAAAATATTTAAGAGCTAATCTCCAGATAACAGGAGTTTCGGTTCTAGGCCAGCTTTCTACTGAAAAAGGGATTTCTATTTCAAAAGATCTTATATCTAATAAAGGAAGTTATATTGCTTCAGGGAATATTACTGATCCGGAATCGGTAAAAATTGGAAAAATAGGAAGCATCAATTCTGCAGAAGAGTTATCTGAGGCCCAAAAGGGTTTAACGGATCTTGTTGCTCAGGAAGTAAAAACCAATACCGGAGTTCTTGAAATTACCTGGAATCATAAAGGAGAACAATTCTCTACTCTTTGTTTTTACAATAGCAATGGAATTATCTGGGATAATGTTTTGGGAGGATTGATTATGATGGATAGAGGTAGTACTATAGAGACGTCAAAAGATACCCAGGCAAAGGTAGCGTCTAAATGGTTTAAAGAATGGTGGACTGCAAAATGGCTGTGGGGTTCTAAAAGAGGTGAAATCGGTTATCAGATAACTATTTATTATAACGGTTCTACAGTTTCCAATGCAGACGTTAGCGATTGGGGTAACATCAGTTTAGGTAAAGCAAAAAGTGAAAGCAAAATACTTAAAAGAACCGGTGCGTATGGACAGTGCAAATATGCACTTGGCCTTTGTACTCCTACAGGCTCTTTAAGCTTTAATTCAAATAATTTTACAGTTTCTTTCTCAGGACTTGGAAGTAATATTGTAAGCAACGGAACAAAATCACTTTATCCATAAATTCATTAATTCATTTTATTTAGCTTATCAGTTAGAAAAGCGGGGAATCGGTTACGATTTCCCGCTTTCTTATGCATATTATATTTGGAACAAATGATCATAGGTTTTTGAAACTTATGAGATTTATTAGAGGTTTACCTTGCCTCATCCCAGCTTAAACTAATTACTTTTTAATTTCTTTTTTCTGAAACGCATAATAAGTGATAACCACACTTATTGCCATTAAAATAAATGCCAAAAAGAACGGCGCCCCAGAGAACTCAAAAGGAGCTTCATCATGGGTAAAATAATAAAATAAATTCGTCATCAATGGCGGTCCCACAATAGCAGTGGCACTCATTAAACTTGTCAACGCACCCTGAAGTTCACCCTGCTCATTAGAAGGTACACTTTTCGTAATGACAGACTGAAGTGCCGGCCCACAAATACCTCCTAAACAATAAGGAATTAAAAACACAAACATCATCCAGCCTTCTGTAGCAAAAGCAAACAATAGCATTCCGATGGCATATAATGCCAATCCATAATAAATACTTCTCTCTTCTCCTAACTTGGGAGTCGTCCACCGGATTAAAACTCCTTGTACCAATCCAACCAATAATCCTACTACTCCAAGGGATATTCCTACCATCCTTTCCGTCCAGCTGAATTTATACATCGTAAAGAAACTCCAGTTACTTTGCACTGCATGTCCCGCAATATAAATTAAAATAAGAGCTACAATCAGTCCTGAAATTTCAGGATGTTTCCCTAAGAATTTAAATGACCCTACAGGATTAGCTCGTCGCCAGTTAAATTCTCTGCGCTTATCTTTGTCCAAACTCTCCGGCAGAATAAAATAACCATAGAGAAAATTAAGCAGACACAAACCTGCTGCTGCATAAAAAGGTACTCTGGCACCATAATGTCCCAAGACACCACCCAATACCGGTCCAATAATAAATCCCAGACCAAAAGCAGCTCCAATCAAACCAAAATTCTTAGCCCTGTCTTTATCTGTAGAAATATCTGCAATATATGCACTGGCTGTTGTCACACTGGCCCCTGTTATACCCGCTATTATTCTTCCTAAAAAGAGCCACCAGATAGTTGGTGCAAGAGCCAGGAAAATATAATCAACGGCAAAACCAAAAAGGGAAATCAGAATAATCGGTCTTCTACCAAATTTATCACTCAGGTTTCCTACAACCGGTGAAAATATAAATTGGGTAAATGCGTAGGCAAAGCCTAACCAGCCTCCATATTTGGCAGCTTCACTGATATCCGCATGAATGAGTTCTTCAATCAGCTTGGGAACAACAGGAATAATAATCCCCCAACCTGTAATATCAATTAATAATGTTATGAATATAAAGCCTATAGCAGCTTTTTTCTTTGAGTTTTCCATGATTCTGCAAAAATAACGAAATATAGAAAATAATGATTCTAAATTTCATTGTATTAAATAAGTTAATATAGGGATACGCAAAAAGCCTTTCAAATGAAAGGCTTTTTGCTATTTGTTGTAGTTATTATTATTTTGAAGCAAGTACTTCTTTCGTCGAAGTAGTTTTTCCATGTACATCTTCTTCTTTTCCTGATTTCAGGAAGTCATATGCAATTGCCGAAGCAACGAATATGGATGAATAAGTACCGAAACCAATACCGATCAACATTGCAAACATAAATCCTCTAAGGTTATCTCCACCAAAGATGAAAATAGCTAAGATTACAAGGATTGTTGTGAATGATGTATTGAATGTTCTACCCAGTGTACTGGAAATAGAATCATCAAATAGCCCCGCCAATGTTAAAGATTTCTTCTCTCTTAGATATTCTCTAATTCTGTCAAAGATAATAACGGTATCATTGATTGAGTATCCTAATACAGTTAAGATCGCCGCAATAAAGTCCTGATTGATTTCCATATTGAATGGCATATACTTGTGAAGCAATGAATATGTTCCCAAGATAATTACCGCATCGTGGAATAATGCTGCAACTGCTCCCAATGAGAATTGCCATTTTCTAAATCTGAATAAGATATAGATAAAGATCCCAGCTAATGCTGCAACAACAGCAAGAATACCATGGGTTTTGATATCATCTGCTACCGTAGGTCCTACTTTTTCAGATGAGATAATTCCCGCGTGCTCTTTGTCTGCTGATTTAAAGTCCTGTAATGAAATATTAGCAGGAAGGTTTGTTTTCAATCCTTCATATAGCTTTTGCTCAACAGCCTGGTCAGCTTTTAAAGATTCATCATCAATCAGATAATCCGTAGAAATTTTCAATTGTTTAGAGTTCCCAAAAGTCTTAGCCTCCACAGAAGAATTCTTACCATCTTCTGTTTTGAATATTTTTACCAGGTTTTGTTCAATATCTTCTGCGTTAACTTCTTTATCAAATCTCACGACATAGTTTCTACCCCCTGTAAAGTCGATTCCATATTTAAATCCATTGACAAAAATAGATCCAATAGAAATAACCGTTAGCACAGCAGAAATAATATAAGCGTATTTTCTTTTTCCAATAAAGTCAATCCAGGTATTTCTGAATAAGTTCTTCGTAAGTGGTGTCCATACAGAAAGGTGTTTTCCTTTATTCAGTCTGCTGAAGATCATTACTCTTGAAAGTAGAACTGAAGTGAATAACGTCATCACAATACCAATGATTAACGTTAAAGCAAATCCTTTAATAGGTCCTGTTCCAAAGAAGAATAAAACAACTGCTGTTAACAACGTAGTTGAGTGACCGTCAATAATTGCACTTAATGCATGCTTGAAACCATCCTTATAAGCTTCTAAAATATTCTTTCCAGCAAATAATTCTTCCTTCGTTCTTTCATAGATAATTACGTTCGTATCCACGGCCATGGCCATCGTAAGTACGATACCTGCAATACCAGGAAGCGTAAGTGTAAAGTCTCCGGAATCCATAATTCCGAAAATATAGAATAAGTTAATTACCATTGCAATTACAGCGTATACTCCTGCACCACCATAATAGAAAATGATATAAACGATAATAATTAAAAATGCAATAGCGAAAGAGATCATCCCAGCGTTGATAGACTCCTGTCCTAAAGAAGGTCCTACCTGAGTAGCCTGAACTACCTTAGCACCTGCAGGTAATTTACCAGCTCCTAAAACATCAACAAGTTCTTTAGCTTCTTCCTGAGAGAAGTTACCAGAGATCTGTGTTCTTCCGTTAGGAATAGCATTCACTACATTAGGCGCAGTATATACTCTGTTATCAAGGGTTACAGCAACTGGTTTGTTAACGTTTTTCTCAGTTAATGTTTTCCATTCTTTAGCCCCTTTAGAATCCATCTGCATATCAACCACTACTCTTCCCAGCTCATCATAACTGATGCTTGCTGTTTCAACGGCTCCGTCTACCGGCGCTTTTTGGTTGATATTTCCTCTGATCGCATATAAAACTAAACTTTCAGGATCACTTGCTTCAGGCTTGTATCCCCACATAAATTGAGTATACTTAATATTAGCCGGACGTAATGCCAAACCTACTTTGCTATTTAAAATCTTATTAACAACAGCAGTATCTGACAACTTAATATTCGCAACACCATTGGTTCTTAGTTTATCCAAATGCAAAAGATTCATGAAGTTTACACTCTTGTCTACTCCCATAGAATCTCCTTTTGCTCCTACCATAGCTGTCAAAGTCTGGAAGTAAGGTGCAATTTCAGGAACCTGCTGTACTTCCCAGAATTGAAGTTTTGCAGAAGTCTGTAGCATTTTTTTCACCTTATCAATATCCTTCATACCCGGCATTTCAACAGAAATTCTAGCTGTTCCCGGTACTCTTTGAACATTTGGCTGGATAGCTCCCAGTTTATCAATTCTCGTTCTGATTACTTCGAAAGCAGTACCTACAGAAGCGTCGATTCTTCTTTTGATGATACTCTTTACCTGCTCATCAGTTGTGTTATATTTAATCTCCGTAAGATTCGTGTTTCCGAATAATTCCGGATCTGCAAGTTTAAGATTGGTTCCTTTTGCTTTATTGATAGCTTCAAACTGTTCGAAGAAGTTATCAATATAAGCTTTTGTAGAATTCTTCTGAACTTCGTCAGTCTTGTTTAAAGCCTCGATAAGAACAGGATTTGTAGAATAATTAGTTAAATCATTCACTAAATCTCTTTGGTTGATCTCCAAAAGAACGTTGATCCCTCCTTTCAAGTCAAGACCAAGTTTCATTTCTTTGTCTTTTGCTTTAGAATAGTAAAGCTTTGTATAACCAAGATTAAGAGTATCTTCTTTTATTCGCTTGATCTCTTTCTCGTTTCCGTTCGCAGCTTCAATCTGCGATTCAATTTTGCTGGCGTACCAGGTTGGTATAAGCTCATTTAGGCAAATCAACCCCAGTACAATAGCAACAATTGTAATAAGTCCTTTTCCTTGCATTTTGTTATAACTACGTTAAATTAAGTCGGCAAATATAATGATTTTCTTTATATTTTATGAATTATTAACAACAGAAATCGTTTATTTTCAGATATATCGGCCACCTAACCTCCATTTAAGATTTATCAATTTTACTTCAATATCTTAGTGAAGTTTGTAAATTTTGATTGGTATGAAATTTTCATTTCTACTTCAATACACTAAATATCAAAATATTATGAAAATTTTACTTTTTATGACAAGTATTTTTTCTTCCTTATTCCTTAATTCTCAAAGTATTAATTTGGAAGAATTTGCAAGCGGACTCACCAGTCCTGTCGAAATTACTAACGCCAATGACAGCCGGTTATTTGTCGTTCAGCAAAATGGGATGATCAGAATTATCCAGCCCAACGGAACAATCAATGCCACCAACTTTTTAAACCTCAGCAGTAAAATCCTTTACGGTGGCGAAAGAGGACTTTTAGGATTAGCTTTTCACCCACAATACCCAACCAACGGGTATTTTTTTGTGTATTATAACAATACTGCAGGAAACATCACCGTTGCAAGATATAAGGTAAGCACAGCCGATCCCAATGTGGCTGATCCTAATTCTGAGAAGATCTTACTCAATATCCCCAAACCGTTTGATAATCACAATGGTGGAAGCATTCATTTTGCACCCGATGGAAAATTATGGATCGTGACCGGAGACGGCGGGAGCGGAGGAGACCCTAACAACAATGCACAAAATAAAAACTCTCTTCTTGGAAAGATGCTCCGGATTGATGTGAATTCCACTAATCCATACAACATACCTTCTGACAATCCTTTTGTAGGAGTTGATGGTGCAGATGAAATCTGGTCTTACGGGCTTAGAAATGCCTGGAAGTTCTCTTTTGACCTTACTACAGGAAATGCCATGATCGCAGATGTAGGACAAGGTCAGATCGAAGAAATTAACAAAAAGCCTATTTCGCAGGCAGGAATTAATTACGGATGGAGATGCTATGAGGGGAATACTCCATACAATACCAATGGCTGCGCTAACTCTTCATCAATGACATTTCCAATTGCTGTTTATGATCATTCCAATGGAAAATGCTCAATAACCGGAGGATACGTCTACAGGGGAAATGTGTATCCAGCATTGCAGGGAAAATATCTTTTTGCGGACTATTGCTCCAATCAGATAGGCATATTGAGTTCTGACAATTCAATCGTCTGGACGACGGCCTACTCCGGCAATGGCTTTTCAACTTTCGGACAAGACTATCAGAAAGAATTATATATTGCAGGAATTAATAGTGGGAAAATCTACAAAATCAAAAGCACTACACTTTCCACAAAGGAAAATAATACTTTTAGCCAGATAAAAATATATCCTAATCCTTCCTCAAAAAAAATATTTGTTGAAGGACTAAAAGACAAGAAAATTTCAGCTGAGATAATCAGTTCTGAGGGTCGAAAAGTTTTAGAGCAAATAAAAATTAATGATGATAACAGTATCGATATTTCAGATATTCCATCTGGTATTTATTACATCAACCTGAAGTCCGGTGATTTAAAATCCTACAGCCAAAAGCTCTTCATTAAATAAAAAGACATTAGGGCCTCAATATATTTTTATTGAGGCTTTTATAATAATAAAACATCATCAAAAATATAGGCAATAGACCAATAACACGTTCTAAAAAAGAAAATCGCTCTACTTCGTCATCCATTAAAATATTGGGTCCAACTCCCACAAGCAAGATAGAAATGAAAAAAACTATGGTTTCAGAAACGGATATCTTATTAAGTTTAATTTCATCATCTTTCCATTGATCATTCAGGATTCCAAATACTATAAACATAATCATATAAGGAAACGACCAGATTCTGTAAGTATCCCAGGCAATAGCATTTAATAAAAGTGGGAAAAATATAACTACAAGTGCTATAAAAAATAAATAAGTTCCTATCTTTTTATAGAATCTTTTATATAGGATAAAACACAAAAAGAGCAATGGAACTCCACATAATATCGTACATGTCGAAATAAACAGTCTTTGAAAGAGATGGGGGCTTTCTTCAGCAAAATAATAGCTCAGTTTTTCAGTATAGGCAGACGCTACCGATCCGGCAACTCTTTCACCTATGAATTGTATATTCTTCAGATAATTGAATAAGTAAAAATAGCTCTCTTTCCCATAAATCTCTTCATACAGGGAAATCCCGATTACCGTTATCATAGGTAATATCAGAAATATAGCTGATTTTCTAAAAAGTCTATCCTTAAGGACCGGATTATTCTTTTGCACGCCAGATACAATTAGGGCAAAAACACTCACTGGCAGAATTAGAAAAAACGATATTTCGTGAATGACCATCCCAATAGAAAGCAGAATTGAGGGTAACAAAATTTTCCTCTTTAAAATCAGCTGAACAATAAATATTCCCAGTAAAAAAATAATATGATCTAAATAGCCGATCAGATGAGCAGAATACACCAGGTATTGAGAAAGGAAAAAGATGATATAAAACATTCCCGTATATAGCCCATTCCCTTTACTACTCAAGGTTTGTTTTATAGCTACGAGGAGAAGTAAGGGATACAGTATACCGAGTATAACACCCGATACCCATACTATTACAGATTCATTTTTTTCAACAAAAAAGCCTAGAATCTCCCCTGCTAATCCTCTTTTAATAAAACCGAATCTGTAATCAAGCATCCAATGAGCTTCCGCCCAACTATTAGGAAATCGTATAGATTTTAAGACACTAAAGACAAGTGTATATAAATATAATATGACGAAGAAAATCTTCTTGTTCATGTATTACATTTATTTTATATCGTCATAGAAAAAATTCTGGTTTCGGGTTTATTCCGCATCATTCTGAGATCAAATACCATGGCTACATTTCTCGTAAACGCCCTACCCTTTTCGGTAATTTTAATTTGATTTTCATTAATCTCCACCAGGTTATCCCGTTCCATTTCCTTCAGCATATCCAAAGCATTTTCCAGTTCAGGAAAAGAATTCTGAACATCCCACGTAGTTTCAAGCTGACACATTAAATTCAAAATATGCCTTCTTACTACAAGGTCTTCAGGATTTAAAATATGCCCTTTTACCACAGGAATCTCACCTTCTTCAACAATCTTCTGGTACTCTTCCACTGTTTTTACATTTTGAGCAAAAGCATACCATGAATCTGAAATGGAAGACATACCAAGCCCTACCATCAGCTGGGTTTTACTTGAAGTATATCCCATAAAGTTTCTGTGAAGCTTTTTCTGAATTAAAGATTGGTATAAATCATCGTGTTCCAAAGCAAAATGGTCCATCCCCACTTCAATATATCCTAGTTCCTCCAGAAGGCTTTTTCCATCTTCGTATAAGCGCCTCTTCTCTTCTCCACTAGGAAGATCGTTTTCATCAAAACCTCTCTGCCCCACTCCTTTTATCCACGGAACGTGTGCGTAAGAATAAAAAGCCAGTCTATCTGGTTTAAGCTCCAATGTTTTACGGATGGTATATTCCATTGCATCCCAATGCTGGTGCGGAAGTCCGAAAACAAGATCATGGCTTATCCCTCCGTATCCTATTTCTCTTGCGAGTTCTGTTACTTCTTTAACTTTTTCAAAAGGCTGAATTCTGTTGATAGCTTTCTGTACTTTAGGATCATAATCCTGTACTCCAAAGCTCACTCTTCTAAAGCCAAGATCATATAATGTCTGAAGATGTTCCCTGGTTGTATTATTGGGATGACCTTCAAAGGAAAATTCAGGATGTTCTGCTATTTCAACAGTTTCAAAAATACCTTCCAGTAAAGCTTTTAAATTCTTAGGTGAGAAAAAAGTCGGAGTTCCACCACCTAAATGGAGCTCTTTCAGTTTTGGTTTCTCATCAAAAAGCTGAAGATAAAGCTGCCATTCTTTTAAAACACTCTCCAAATAAGGTGTTTCTACACTGTGTTGTTTTGTGATACGCTTATGACATGCACAAAAAGTACAAAGAGCTTCACAAAACGGCAAATGGATATAAATAGAAATTCCTTCTTCCGAATTACTTTCATGAAAAGATCTTATCACACTTTCTTTCCACTTCTCAGGAGAAAATGTGCTTTCATCCCAATATGGAACAGTAGGATAAGACGTATAACGCGGTCCGGGAATATTATATTTATCAATTAAAGAGTTCATTTAAAAATTTTAAATTTTTATAGATCGATATGAAATCCAAATGGAATTTCATTCTGCAAAATTAACTATAACTTATGAATTTTAAATCATGAATTATATTAGGGTTTATTTTCGAAATTTATAATGAGTCTAAATACCTCATCTGCAAAGTTTTTCCCCAAGTCGATATAGCCTGCACTGTTATAATGCCATGGATCATTTCCGTAGCCATATTTTTGGGTCGAACGCACAATGGCTGCATTATGATCATTTCTTACAAATTTCTCCTGAGCATATTGCACCAGCTCACCCATAGGCCATACTTTTCCACTTTTATCTTTTCCTGAATCTGAAATTTTACCAATAACAACCGGTAAGTCATCCGTCATCAAAGCTGCCCTTATCTGATTCATTAAAACCTTTAAATGATTATAGTAATTTCCGGCAATCTCTTCGGTATAGCTAGCATCTCCTTCTCCCTGCATCCACAAAATCCCTGAAGGAATCAGTTCATCCTTTTTTCCATCTCTGTCCATATCAGATTCAGACAATGCATTTTTGAGGGTCTTTAGGAAATTATCATACTGATTCACTCCATTTTTCCCATGAAAGTCAGAATCCCAGCACCCAAAATCACTTTTAGCAAGACTATCAATTGAAGTCCCTTCTCTTGCATATTTGATCAAGGCTATTTTGTCATTAGGAAAAAGCTCTTTCATTCTTTTTGCAAATGACAGTTCCAACCCAAAACGATCCGAAAGTGTATTGGTCTTTCCATCTGTTTTAAAGCCGGTTCCATTTCCTGGTTTTAAAACATCCCACTTTCCTGTTCCACCACTCAAGCTCCCGTCAGGAACCGAGTTTCCCTGAAAAATGTAGACATCCTTAAAAGACTTCAAATCACCGGGAAGATCTTTATTATATCCAAAACCATTCATATTGGATTGCCCGGCTAAGATAAAGACTCTTATTTTCTGACTATATATGACAGCTGGAAAAACAAGAAGGAGAAATATTTTAAAGTTTCTCATCTGGAAATTTTATTCAAAATTAGTTCTAAGGCTGCAATAAATAACAGTATTAATAAAGATTTCCTCTATACTGAAAATCTAAAATTTTAATGTCATTCTTACTATCCTATCATTTCCGGCAAAGGCCACTGTATTTTTATCAATCCATTCACAGGCATAAAGATTTTTTTCATCTGAAATTTTCTTCCACGTTTTTCCATAGTCTGACGAATAACTGATATGCTGATCTCCTACTGCAATTATTTCTTTTCCTACGGACCCAGGCCTGATCTTCACACAGGTCATATATCCTGCATTTTCTCCGGAAGCCTGTATTTTCCAGGTTTTACCACCATCATTGGTTGTTGCAATATTATTGATGTTAGAGTTCTGTTTTGTATAATCACCACCTACAGCAATTCCAAACTGATCATTATAGAAATCTATGGAGTATATTCCTTGTGATGATTCTCTCTGAACAAATGGAGTATCAAACACTTCAAATTGTTCATTCTCTAAATGTAACCTTATAATCCTGGAAGCCTTTCCTCCTGTAGCAATCCATATATACTTTTTAGTAGAGGCAATATTGGTATTACTGGCTGCAAATGCAGCTTCTCCTTCATGTAAGATAATTTTGTTTTTTAATGGACTCCATTTTCCATTTTTATAGACTGCCAATTTTAAACCATGATCTGCATCAGCATCACTAAAAGCATACGCAAAATGATCTCCCACAAAATGCAGAGCATCATAAAAAGCTGTTTTCACAGTATCTTTAAACACTATCTTTGACCTTAGACTTTTTTTATCAATTTCAAAAAAATAAGCCGGGCTTTCAATATTAATGGCGTAAAAGTGATTCTTATTTTGTGCCAATGTACGAAACTGCAGTTTCTCTTCAGACAGCTTCATTTGTTTCTGGTTTTGAATATTTTTTAAATCCACAAAACCAAATTTTGAATCTGTTCCACTATACCAGATTTTGTCATCCCAAACCTGAATAGCTCTTATGCTTATTTTATCTTTGAATATGGTTTCAAAACTCACTTGCTGAGAAAATGAAAATATTCCTAAAAAGAAAAGTGAAGTGGTTATAATATTTTTCATAATAGACAAAAATAAAAAATCCACAGCGTTCTGTGGATTTTTTATTTTATTTTTTTATTAATCTATATCTGGTTTTTCCAAAGGTTCCTGTTCAGCCTTAAAAGTTTCTCCATATCCTCCGTTCTGAAGTTTAGAGTTTCTTTTACTATACAAGAAGTAAATAATAAAACCGATAATTAACCAAATAAAAGAATATGTTTTAGCTTCTCTACTTAAGTTAAAAATTAGATACACATTAATTGTAATTCCTAAACAAGCAATCAAAGGTAAAGCAGGAACTCTAAAGTTTCTCTGCAAGTTTGGTTCTTTAACCCTCAATACCCAAACAGCTACGCAAACCATTGTAAATGCAAACAAAGTTCCGAAACTAGTCATGTGTGCCAAGTCATTGATCGGTGTTAAAGAAGCAATAACAGAAATAATAACCCCTAAAATCATTAGGTTCTTTGTAGGCACCCCTGTTTTTGGATTTACTTTTGAGAAAGTAGCCGGGATCAATCCGTCTTTAGACATTCCTAAGAAAATTCTTGACTGTCCCATAATCATTACCATTAATACGGAGATCAATCCAACTGTAGCTGCAATAGTAATAATATAACCAGCCCAAGCCTGCCCTGCAATATCAAATGCATAAGCTACAGGAGCTTTAATTGCATCAGGATATTTTCCAAGTGGGTTAAAATCTGTATAATGCATCATTCCTGTTAAAACAAGTGAAACCAGAATATACAAAAGTGTACAGATTACCAATGAAGCAATAATAGCGAAAGGCACATCCTTTTTGGGATTAATAGCTTCACCTGCCTGTGTGGAAACCGCATCAAACCCAACGTAAGCAAAGAAGATCGCGGAAGCTCCTGCAACAACCCCTCCAATACCATAAGCTGAATGAGAGACCCCATTTTCTGTAATTATAGTTGCTTCAGGGATAAAAGGAGTCCAGTTATCTGTGTTAATGAAGAATATACCTGCAATAATTACAAAAATAATTGCAGAAACCTTAAGGACTACAATAAAGTTATTTGCTTTTGCAGCACCTTTTGTTCCTCTAACTAAAATTGAAATAACAAATAATACAATCAAAAATGCAGGTAAATTCATTGAGAAACCAGAGTTTCCTGCGGCGAGATAGGTCTGCGGGTCTGTGGTCAACCATGCGGGAAGATGCAAACCAAACATTTTGAGCAATTTAGCAAAATACCCGGACCAGGAGACGGCGACGGTCATGGACCCCATTGCATATTCCAAAATTAACCCCCAACCTATTATCCACGCGAAGATTTCACCCACCGTTCCATAAGCATAAGCATAAGCTGAACCTTCTACAGGAAGTATGGAAGCAAATTCTGCATAACATAAAGCAGCAAACACACAAGCAATTCCTGCAATTACAAAAGAAAGCGCCAATGCAGGTCCTGCATTATAATAAGCTCCTGTTCCTGTAAGTACAAAAATTCCTCCTCCAATGATCGCTCCAATTCCAATAGCAGTAAGGCTCCATTTTCCTAAAACGCGTTTCAGCTGGCTTTTCTTGATATCCGCTTCATAGGCGCTCATTGGTTTTTTAACCCAAATTTTTGACATATTTTTTTGTTTAATTAAGATTTACGAAAGTATAAAAAATTTACAAATACTAACAATTATTGACAAACTTTCATTATTAAATTTAAATTTAAGAAGATAAAAAACTGATTTACATACTATTCAACTCATTTTTCATGTATAATGATTTTTTGCTTATTTTTGAACACATGAATCTATACGACCTCTTTGTAAAACCGTATGAAGACTATACTGCTTTACAAATTATGCTGGAAGCCACAGGGACATTTTTTGGTATTTTAAGCGTCTATTTCTCTATTAAAAAAAATATCTGGGTATATCCTACCGGTATTGTTTCCACCCTTATTTACGTTTACATTCTCTTTAATTTCGGATTGCTCGGAGATTGTATAATCAATATTTACTATACTGCAATGAGTGTTTACGGATGGATTTTATGGTCAAAAAACTCGGAAGACAACGTTCATGTAGATGTAGCCTGGGCCACTAAAAAAGAATGGGTATTTGCAACTGCGCTTTTTTTCATAAGCCTTCTCTTGGTTACCATTATTTATTATTATAAACCTTATATCGACAATAATTTTTCAATGGAAGGAACCAATTTAGGTTTATATCATTTAGATTGGGCAAATTGGCTTGATGTACTTACCACCTCCATCTTTTTAGTGGGAATGTGGTTGATGGCCAAACAACGCATTGAGAACTGGATTTTCTGGATTATTGGTGACTTTATTTGTATGCCCATGATGATTTTTAAGGGTCTTGGAATCACTTCGGTTCAATATTTGGTATTTACTATAATGGCGATCATCGGATACGTCAATTGGAAAAAAAGTTTTAAAGAAAAAAGTAAAATAAAGTCATGAAAAATTTATTAAAATTAGCATTCGGTTTTTTAGCGATAGTTAGTTTAACATCGTGTTTAGCCTATTCTGACGGATATGCTAATAACGGGTTTGGAGATCCATATTATAATAACGGGTATTATTATGCACCGTCAGGATATTATGGAAACGGAGGATATTATGGAAATGATGGGTATTATTACAGAAATGACATCAACTATTATTATGACAATGGTGCTCCTTACTATTATTATGGAAACAATAATAATAGAAGAAAGGTGTATGTAGAAAGAAGAGGTAGTACTACGGTCACTTCACAAAGACCTAATTACGGACTTCAAAGTCAAAGCAATAATAATTATAACAATAACAACAGATATAATAATAGTAACAGCCGTAATAACAGTAATAACAACAGCGGGTTTAGAAACAATAGTTCAAACTCAAACAGAAACCAAAATAATCAGGGAAGTGGATTCAGGACAGCTCCACAACAAAATACCCAAAGACCTCAGAATAATGGAGGATTTAGAAATAATAGCTCTTCAAGCAATAACAGTGGATTCAGAAGCAGTACCCAGAGTACTCCTGCACCAAGTACTACTCAGCAGCAAGAAACTTCCACAAGACCTGCAGGAAGCGGGTTCAGAAGATAATCATTATAATAAAATAACAACAAAAACGAACAGCTCAGGCTGTTCGTTTTTGTTGTTATAGGCTTTATTAAGATTACCAAGTGGGGTGGTAATAAATTTATTAAAATTAAGATGTGCTTAGTATTAGATAACTGTTTTCCCTTATTACCAATATTTCATTTATATTATCAGAAATTTTATTTTAAATATACTAATTTTGTTTGTTTATTTTTAGACAAAAAGAAAGTATGGAATTTTATAAATATCAAGGTACAGGAAATGATTTTGTCATGATAGATAATCGTGATTTACAATTTCCTAAAGACAAAGAAATCATTGCAAAACTATGTGACAGACGCTTCGGAATTGGTGCTGACGGCCTTATTCTGTTGGAAAACGATGATAAGTACGATTTCAAGATGGTCTATTACAATTCTGACGGAGGAGAAAGCACGATGTGTGGAAATGGAGGAAGATGTCTTGTTGCTTTTGCCTTTTTCCTGGATATTTTTGAAGATAAATGTAAATTCATTGCCATAGACGGCGAACACGATGCCGAAATTCATAATGGAATCATCAAGCTAAAAATGATTGATGTAAACAGCATTTCCAACGAGGGTGAGGATACTGTAATGAATACCGGATCACCTCACTATGTAAAATATGTTGAAGATTTGGTGAATTACAATGTTTTTGCAGCAGGAACAGGCATCAGAAATTCGGAAAATTATAAAGAAAAAGGAATCAATGTCAATTTTGTTGAAAAAATTACTGATGATGAAATTTTCGTAAGAACCTATGAACGAGGCGTTGAGGATGAAACTTACAGCTGTGGAACAGGAGTTACAGCTTCTGCTTTAACTTTTCTACAAAAACATAATCTAATCTCTGTAAAAGTTAAAACTTTAGGTGGAAACCTTAAAGTATACGCTGAAAAAGACGGAAATTCTTTCCATAATATTTGGTTGGAAGGTCCGGCAAAGCAAGTTTTTAGAGGTAAAGTAGACCTAATATAAAAACAGAAAACTTTTAATCAATTTTTTAATAATGAAAAAAACTATTCTCATTATCGTACTACTGATTGTAGTAGTGGCGGGATTTTTTGGTTTGAGATTTTATAATACTTATTACGGAAACAACGTAGAAAAGGAAGGATATGTTTTAATTCCTCATGGGGCAAGCTTTAAGCAGGTCTTAGACTCTATTGGTCCGTATGTACAAAATAAAGAATCTTTTGAAACGGTTGCTAAAGATAAAGACCTTGGCAAATACTTTAAACCCGGACGTTACCACATTCAAAATGGAAATGGAAACACCAATATCGTTAACATGATTAAAGCAGGAAATCAATCTGAGAATACTTTTAGAATAGGAGATTTTGGAGACGTATATCAAATGGTTGGCAAAGTAACCAAGAAAACTGAACTGGATTCTTTACAATTTGTAAATGATCTTAATACCATTGCAACCGGAAAAGGATACAAGAGTGCTGAAGATTTAAAAAAATACTTTTTTATTGATTCTTATAATTTTTTCTGGACGGTAACACCTAAAGATTTTTTAAAAAAATTTGAAGATCAGTACAACAGTTTCTGGACCGCCGAAAGAAAAGCTAAAGAACAAAAATCAGGATTGACAAGAGATCAGATCTATGCGTTAGCCTCTATTGTCTATAAAGAATCCGGAGGAAAAAAAGATGAAATGAAAACTATAGCTGGTTTATATTTAAACCGATATAGAAAAGGGATGAAACTGCAATCTGATCCAACCGTAATTTATGCAATTAATAAACAAACGAATTTCAAAGAACCGATAAAGAGAGTTTTATACAAACATCTTTCTACTCCATCACCATACAATACCTATGCAAATGCAGGAATTCCTCCTGGTCCTATTTGTATTGTAGATAAAAATTCGGTAGATGCTGTTTTGGAAGCTGAAAACAATAACTACATATTTATGTGTGCCGATCCTGCAAGATTTGGATATCACAAGTTCACTGCAAGTGCCGAGGAGCATGCTGTCAATGCAAAAGCTTATCAGGACTGGCTTAATTCAAAAAATATAAAATAAATAACAAATTTAACTTTATTTTAACAATTTAATAATTAACATTTAGCTCTCAAAAGCGACACATTTATTATAAATAATAAACTAATCGTAATATTTTGAAATTCACCCAATTATCAATTTCTCAATATTAAGAGATATCCCTTCACGATTTTACACAAAAAATACCCTTATGAATCCAACGGAAATCATTAACATTTTCACAAAAAAAACCTTAGGGCTTACTTTTGTACTTTCGGCGGCAGCTTTTGCTTTTGCACAGGAAAAGGTAGGTGTTTCGGGCAGTGTGGTGAACAAAACCAATCAGCCAGTTCCTTATGCTTCAGTAACATTCAGTAATAAAGAAAATAAATTATTCAGTGATGCAGCACTTACCGATGAGAAAGGCCAGTATAAGCTAGATCTTACTCCGGGAAATTACGACATCACCGTTGAAGCTATCGATTACAAAAAAAATGTAATTAATAAACAGATTACAGCAACAGGAAATATCGGAGCCTTATCTATTGAACCTGAAAAAAGTGCTACCAATCTTAAAACCCAAGATATACAAGGTGTTACTATTACCGTACAGGCAAAGCCATATAAAGTGGAGCTAGATAAAAAAACATATGACCCTTCTCAGGATATTGTAAGCAAAGGAGGAACCCTCCAGGATGTTCTTACGAACGTACCCTCGGTTTCCGTAGAAACAGATGGTACTGTTTCTATGAGAGGAAGCTCTAATGTAAGATTTTTGATCAATGGTAAGCCGTCTGCATTATTAGGTATTGACGATGGCGCTAATGCTTTACAAAGTATTCCTGCTGATCAGATTGAGAAAATTGAAGTAATTACCAATCCTTCTTCAAAATTTGAGGCAAGTGGTACTGCCGGAATTCTAAACATTATTTTAAAGAAGAATAAAAAAATGGGATTCAATGGTAGTGTTATAGGAACATTAGGCTATCTTCCTCAAACTGCCCTCAATACTAATCTAAGCTGGAGAAAAGGAAAATTTACTTGGTTCTTGAATGGCGGTGGCGGATACAGAGAATCCAAGAATACCAACCGGAATAATTCAATATTCAGCAGTGGAGACACAAGACAAATAGACAATGAGTCTATCACAAAAAGTAAAAATGACAACTATAACGCTTCTGCCGGTGTAACGTACGATATTAATGATAAAACATCTTTAAATGCCTCCGGAACGGTAAGGACTTTTGATAATCAAAGTAACGGTACTATCAACTATTATGATTATTTTACTGATAATACATCAGCATTCAGACAGCGTTTAAGTACCGGAAACGGCAATAACCTGGCCTTTCAGGGGGATTTAGGATTAGATCACAAATTTGACGATAAAGGACAGAACCTTTCATTATCAGCAAGTTTACAAAGAAATCGTTCCAATAATGATACGGAGATCAATGATACAAGAAATGGTGATTTCCAGCTTGAAGATCTAGTAAATCAAAGAACCGTCAATCAATCATTTATAGGAAAAGCAGATTATGAACTTCCAATAGGTGAGAACTCTAAAATTGAAGCAGGATACAGACTTGATGTCAACAAAAATAACTATAACAACATGGTTATGGAAAGCACCGCATTACATCCTCTGATGTCATATCTTGAAGATTATTCTTATAATGCGACATATAAAGAGATGTTTAACGCTTTCTATCTTCAGTTTAAAAGTAAAATAGGGAAACTGGGATATCAGATAGGTTTAAGAGATGAAATCTCTAAAGTAGATATCAACTATTTAAACCTTGCCGGACGCATGCAAAAAACAACTAAAAATTACAATAACCTTTTCCCAAGTGTATTCCTAAGCTATGAGATTGCTAAAGACAATCAGTTTTTAGTTAATTATTCAAGAAGAATTGACCGCCCACGTTCTTTTTTTATGATTCCTAATCCAAGCTATAATGATAATCAAAATATCTTTGATGGAAATATTGACCTGAATCCTTCTTATGTAGATTCTTATGAAGTAGGATACAGTATTTCTAAAAAAAGCTTTACCATCAACCCTACTCTATATTACAGACGTTCTACTGATGATGTGAAAATGTTGGTTTATAATACAACTATTAACGGAGTTAACACTTTCCATACCAAACCCATCAACTTAGGAAACGATGATCGTTATGGTTTAGACTTGAATTTTAATTGGGATGCTACCAAATGGCTAAAGTTCATGGGTAACGTGGATTTATTTGGCTATAAAACAACAGGAACTTATACTGGTCCAGAAGTAACACAGCCTGTTCCTTTTGAAGGAAGTGGTTTTTCTACCAGAGCACGGCTTACTTCTACCTTTAAAGTAGATAAAACATTCAGTTTCCAACTTCAGGGATTCTATAGAGGGGCGCAGAAAACACAAAGCCAGGACAGAAAAGATATGTATGCAATAAGTTTAGGAGCTTCTAAAACCATTTGGAATGGTAACGGAACCATAAGCTTCAACGTTCAGGATATCTTTAATACCAGAGCTATGAGAATAACCAGTTATGGGCCAAATTTTACAAGAGATTCTTATATGCAATGGCAGCCGAGACAGTTTGCACTGTCTTTAACTTACAGATTTAAACAAGGCGAAAAAATAGAACAGCCTAAAAAGAAAAAAGACATCAATGCCAATGATACAGGTGGCGATGAACAAGGTGGCCCAATGTAACAGTATCATAAAAAAATCCCGAAAGTATTTTCGGGATTTTTTTTATTTAGCAGCGGGTACTTTACTTTTTTCCGCTTCAAAGATTCTCTTTCTCAGATCACTGGAAGAAAACCTATGATCTCTTTTATTGTAATAGATCTCAATACCTTTTTCCTCACAATACTTCTTCCCGGTGAAGTCTTTATCCAAATAATCATCTCCAATGATTCTTACATCGATCACAAATGATTTTAAAATGTCTTCAAGATCTTCTTCAGTATAATACGGAATAATTTCATCAACAGCATTGACAGCTTTCAGCTGAATATATCGTTCTACTATCGTTTGAGTAGGTTTATTTTTATTAGGACGTTCGTGTGAAGGGTCAATCTGTAAACCAACAATTAAATAATCACAAATTGTTTTTGCCTCTTCAAGCATTTTGATATGCCCTGCATGAAGTAAATCAAATGAAGAGAATGTAATCCCTATTCTTTCTGTTTTCATATTAATATTTTTTTTAACTGCGATAAAATATAATTATTTTACAATAATAAAGGTGTTATATTTCAAGAGAACATTATTATGTATACCTAATAGCTAGTTTCTGGTGGCAAGATACTTCTGCCATTCCCATACCGTTCTTAATGCTTCTTGTAATGGGGTTTCTGATTTCCAGTTCAGTTCTTTTTCAGCCTTATCTGCATTAGCATATGCTATGGTAATGTCTCCTTCCCTTCTATCACAAATCTGATAAGGAACCTGCACATTATTGGCTGTCTCAAATGCCTTGACTACTTCCAATACAGAGGACCCTTTTCCTGTTCCTAGATTATAAATATCAATGACTGCCTCTTCCGATTGATTTTCTATCAATCTTTTCAGGGCAGCAACATGAGCCTTAGCTAAGTCTACCACATAAATATAATCACGAATTGCTGTTCCATCTTCTGTTGGATAATCATTTCCCCAAATACTTAATTTTTCACGAATTCCGGCTGCAGTCTGCATCACATAAGGAACCAGATTGTTAGGAATTCCTATGGGTAATTCACCCAACTTCCCTGACGGATGGGCACCAATAGGATTAAAATATCTGAGTAAAGAAATTTTCCCCTGATGGGCTTTCGCAAAATCTTTAAGGATTTCTTCCCCCATTTGCTTTGTTTTCCCATATACACTTTCAGGTGCTTTTAAAGGAGTATTTTCATCAATAGGCATTGTATCTGCCTGTCCGTATACAGTACAGGAAGAACTGAAAATGAAATTAGAGATCCCTCTTGTCTTAAACTCCTGAAGTACGTTAATAAGAGAAAACAAATTGTTTTCATAATAGTCTATAGGTTTGATCTGACTTTCTCCTACCGCTTTAGAGGCCGCAAAATTAATACACCCATCAATCGGATGAGCATCAAAAACCTGAGTGAGAAGTTCTTTTCTTTTTAAATCAAAAGGATAAAATACAGGTTTCTTTCCCGTAATTTCTTCTATATTTTTTAAAATAAATTTTTCAGAATTGGATAAGTCATCTACAATAACAACTTCAAAGTTATTATTGAGAAGTTCTACAACTGTGTGAGAACCAATATAGCCAAGACCACCTGTTACGAGTATTGCCATTTTTTAGTAATAAATTTTATTCTTCGTTTTGTCCTATGTTGTCTATTTCATTGTAATCCTGGTCTCCTTTTATCTTGTATTTATTTACAATGAATAAGATCACTACAAATAAAAGGAAAAATTTCAAATCAGGATAACTCATCATTCCGTGAAATCTATTTTTCAGTATAAGTATTAAAGCATAATAGCCGGTAAAAATTGTAAATAAAGCTAAACTGAGATTTAAAAACAAAATCGCTTTATCGTATTTTTCAACTAAGTTAACAAACGCAAATGAATTCACTACAATTGAAAAACCGGCAATTAAGAACTTAAATATGCTGAAATCCTTAAATACGGAAAAAAGAGAAAGCGTTGATACAAGAAAAAGTATTAAACTAATGGTGATAGCCAAATAATAAACTACTTTATACTTAAACAGCTTTCTTTTCATTCGCTATCCCATAAACTCAAGCACCGCTTCCGTAATATACTTCAGTTGCTCTTCATCCAGCTCTGTATGCATCGGTAAAGAAATCACCTGATCCAAAAGCTTATCTGTATTAACAAAATCTGCATCGTTGCTATCCTGAAAATATGCTTTTTGCTTTCTTAATGCTACCGGATAGTAAATCATAGCCGGTATTTCCTGTTCAGTAAGATATTTCTGTAGATCATTACGTTTTCCGTTTAAGATTCTTAATGTGTATTGATGAAATACATGACTAGAATTTTCCGCTCTCTTCGGTGTTAAAATATCAGGATGGTTGGCAAAAGCCTCATCATAATAATCTGCAGCCTTTCTTCTGGCTTCATTATAAGAATCCAGATTAGGCAATTTTTTTCTTAAAATAGCAGCCTGAATACTATCTAAGCGGGAGTTTACACCAACCTCATCATGATAATATCTTTCATACATCCCATGATTTACAATCCCTCTTAAACGGTGAGCCAATTCGTCATTATTGGTGAAAATAGCTCCACCATCTCCATAACAACCTAAATTTTTAGATGGGAAAAATGAAGTTGTTCCAACCGTAGACATCGTTCCTGCCTGCTTTACTGTTCCGTCAGAGAAAGTATAGTCTGCACCTATTGCCTGTGCGTTATCCTCAATCACATAAAGGTTATTTTCTTCTGCAATTTTTAGTATCTCTTCCATATTGGCACATTGCCCGAAAAGATGCACAGGAATAATAGCTTTCGTTCTCGGAGTAATCGCCTTTTTTATTTGCTCTGTTGAAATCGTGAATGTATCGTAATCTACATCTACTAAAACAGGTTTAAGTTTCAATAAATGAATAACTTCTACAGTAGCTGCAAAAGTAAAATCAGCAGTGATTACCTCATCTCCTTCTTTAAGATCTAAAGCCATCAAAGCAATCTGCAAAGCATCTGTCCCGTTTGCACAAGGAATCACATGCTTCACATCTAAATAAGATTCCAATTCATTCTGGAAGGACTTTACCTCAGGGCCGTTGATAAAGGCCGCTGAATCCATTACATTTAACACTGCATTATCTACATCATTCTTTATTTTGTAATACTGACTTTGCAAGTCAACCATCTGAATTTTTTTCATAAATAAATATTTCCGTAAAAATAAGGAATTTAGTATCCATTCAAAAATTTTATTGATTTTGTTTTAGCTTTAAATAAAATAACTCTACGAAAAAACTCTACTAGTTTGTCTTTGAGCTAATTACTCAATTTCTTTTGCCCAGACAATACTCTTTTTCAAGGACTAAATTAATTAATCTGCCTTTTATGCCAATCCACTATCTGAGCTCACTCAGGAATCATTTCATTAAAAAAAGTTCAGCCTCTCCATTGGAGCGGTTGAACTTTTTATTTTCCCAACAAGTTGATAAGCTATTATCACTTAATGAATATTTTCAATATCATTATGCTGAATTTCTACTCGCATTGATATTTCCAAACAGAGAACGTGTCACTAATTTTTCATAGGCTTCTTTATCTCCCTCTCCTTTCTGAATTTTCATTAAAGCATATTGTTGGATACTCAATAATGGTAATACAATTTTCTCGCGGATTTTTACGGATTTTCGGGAAAGCGGATCTTCTTCCTGGAGCATTGAAAACCCTGTCAGTTCCAGCATAATATCTTTGGAAAGGTTATATTCCTCAAAAAGTACATTCCAGAATTCTCCAAATTTAGTATTGTTTTTGATATAGTAAGTCAGTGGGAAATAAGATTTATTCATACTCATCATGGAGTTTAAAACTAAAGTTTTAAAGAAGTCCGAACCTTTATACAATTCTCTTACTTCTTCAAACCTTCCCTGCTTTTTCATTTCCTCCATAGCAAAGCCAAATCCAAAGAATCCGGGCACATTTTGCTTTAGCTGTGACCATGATCCGACAAACGGAATAGCTCTCAGGTCTTCGAACCTAAGCTCATCTCCATTTCCTCGTTTTGAAGGTCTGCTTCCGATATTTGTTTTTCCATAATACTCGAGTGTACTCATTTCCTGTAAATAAGGTACAAACATAGGATGAGCCTTCAAATCCGAATATTTTTTATAGCTGATTTCAGCCAACTCAGTAATCAGTTTTCTTTCTTTTTCAGTGAGCTCTTTTTTAGCATTCTTAAAGACATCATTTTCAACACCGGCAGTTAAAAGCTGTTCAAAATTATATTTTGCCTGCTCTTTATTTCCGAAAATGCTGGTAATCGTCTGCCCCTGAATGGTTAATTCAATTTTATTATTAGCTATTGTTTTTCCTTGTGAAGCATAGAAATCATGGGTCTTTCCTCCTCCTCTTGCAGGTGGTCCTCCTCTTCCGTCAAAGAACACTACTTTTATTCCATTCTGCTCAGAAAGCTTTGTTAAAACCTCTTTAGCTTTATAAATTTCCCAGTTAGCTTTCAGATATCCCCCATCTTTGGTTCCATCTGAAAAACCAAGCATGATCGTCTGTTGCTGCCCTCTTTTTTCAAGATGCTTTTTATATACTGGATTCTGATAAAGCTCATTCATTACGCTTTCTGCATTGTGAAGCCCTTCCATAGTTTCAAATAACGGAACAATATCCATATTGATATCTTCATCTTTGTAACCACAGATTTTAAAGAATGCATATACATTCATCACATCTTTCACCGCATCAGAATTAGAAATAATATATCGACTCATTCCTCTTAATCCGTTCTGCTCCTGAATTTCTTTAACCTGAGCGACAGTCAGTAAAGTATCTTTTACGATCCCTTCAAAATCCTCAGGATTTACCGGAGTTGATACCTGAATCAATTGATTAAATTTGTCATTTTGGCTGGCATCCGCATCACCATTTATTTTTGCAAAAACCTCATCAATTACCTGCTGATGAATTCTACTGTCCTGACGAACATCCAGGGTAGCGAAGTGAGTCCCGAAAATTTTAACCCGGTCTTTGAAATTGACAATCAGGTCTAAAAACAAAGAATTATGATGGGTAATAAGAATACGCTCAGCTTCCTCTACTCTTTTGAGAATATCTTCAGTGGTCAGTTTCTGATTATTAAAAATGGCTGCATATAATTCATCATTCAACTCCTGCAATACTTCTGAAACGCCACGGAAGCTCAATCTTCTCCTTACATATTTCAGATGACTGTAATATGATTTTAAAATAGCTGAACGGAGCTCTTCCGCAACTCTTTGAGTAACATCTGCTGTCACAAAAGGATTTCCATCACGATCTCCTCCCGGCCAGAATCCAAGTTGAATAATATCTTCATGAAGGTGAAAATGCCCGTTTCCAAAAGTCGTTCTGATTTTCGTAAACAACTCCCCAATGGTATCATAATATACATATCTCAAATAAGAGATGATACTCAGAGCCTCATCAATCGGAGTCGGCTTTTCTTTATTTACAAAAGGAGTTTTTCCCAACTGCTGAAGCAGCATATCAATATTGGTCACAGAATCCGTAGTAATAGCAGATCTTAGATCTTGGATAATCCTTTGTACAGAGCTCGGATAAAACTGGGTCGGGTGTGCAGTAAAAACAACTTTTACAGTAAAGTCTTTTAATTTCTCACGTACCTTTTCAAGCTTATGATCTTGTTGGGAACGTTCAAAAAGATTCGTTACCGTTCCATTATCACTTTCTGAATGCAGGTTAGGGAATGCAGCATCTTCTATACTGTCAAACAAAACCACCTGTCTTTCTATATACTGAATAATTTTAAAAAGCAACTCCAGTTTCTGCTCTTCAGTTTTGAGGTCGGTATGACTTCTGAAAAACTCTTCTACAATTTCTTCAGGAGTTTTTCCAGCTTCATAGCCATTTTTACTTTCCTCATATAAAAACGGGAGAAGCATCCCGATATTAGTCATTTTATCATAAGGCAGACTCATAAATAATGAATTGTAGATCTGAAATTTATTTTCTACAATCTGCCTGAATTTTTCTGCGCGTTGGTCGTGTATCATATAACAAATTTAAATGATTTTGTTTTTAATCCCTGCCTATTTTTATTTAAAATTATAAAATATTCAAGAGAATGAAAATACCCTCATCATTCCGATATTTTTAAAAATTAAAATTAAATGAGTATCTGTTAACCATTTTCAGAGTAACTATATAACAAAAATATCTTCAATCTTGTTTTCCCAATAAAATCTACAACCATGAAATCATCGACAGCCCTTGTAAAAAATATATTGTTGACAATATTAATATTGTTTTCATATCTGCTGTCAGCTCAAAAGACTTCGGACAGTATTGATATCTTCCTTAAGAATAAAATGGAAGAACTCAAAATACCAGGGCTTCAGCTGGCTGTTATCCGGAACGGAAAAACAGAAAAGATCAGTAACTATGGATTTGCCAATATTGAGCATCAATCTCCTATAAAAATAAATACTGTATTTTATAATGAACAGTCCAATTCAAATACTATCATATTAGACTTTCATTTTGTAAATTTGTAAAAACATCAAATCAATGAAAATAATCGTCGCATTTTTTCTGATCACATCCAGTCTGTTCTTTGCTCAGATAAAAGTTCCCGATGATTATAAAAAAATTCCGGATATTCTGGATACTGTCGATTACTTGTATCCTTTTATTGTACCTGATAAAGAATATCAATATTGGAGAGTACTCACCAATGACCCCGACCCTGAAAAAGCTTTACTTTACGAAAGCCAGGCGCCCGATTATATGACCATCAACGAGCCTGCTCCTGAACAGGGATTCTTTCAGAAATGTATCGGCAATAATTGCTTTTCCTATATCCTGGCTTGTAAAAAAGACAGATCGGTTTATTTTTCTAACGAACAAGAGCTAAGGAATTTTATCGGAACTGTTGACAATCTTCCAGAGGCCATTTTAATAGCCAGAACCTACGGCTATTCTATTGATACAAAAAACAAATTTACAGGTTCATATAAAATAGATGATCATTATATTTCTATGTATACTTTGCAATCTAAAGGGTGTCCTGCTACAAAAGAATCTTTTTTACTTAAAATCAATAGAAAAACGGGTAAAATCACGGCAAAAAGCAATGGTATTTATTCAAAGAACGAAGATTGCCCTACGTTATAAAAACAAAAAAGCAAAGCATAAAGATGGAAAAAACCTTGATGCTTTGCTTTTCATAAGTATTCAACTTTCTCAAATATTAACTGCGCCCTGACCAGATGCTATCAGATAAGCTTCCTTCAAAGTTTCAGAATAAGTCGGATGAGCGTAAGAAATGCGGAACATGTCTTCAGCTGTCACTTCATATTCCTGAGCAATAACCCCTTGCGCAATCAGATCAGCTGCTCTCGCTCCTATAATGTGAATTCCTAAAACCTCCCCATATTTGGGATCTACCAGAACTTTAGAGAACCCTTCCGTATCCATTGATGCTCTTGCCCGCGCACTGGCAGAAAACGGAAATTTACCTACCCGGTATTCAATATTGTTATTTTTCAGATATTCTTCCGTGTATCCTACGGAAGCTACTTCAGGCCAGGTATAGACTACCGCTGGAATCCGGCTATAATGGATATGGCGTGTTTGTCCGTTAATCGTTTCCGCAACCAGAACTCCCTCCTCTTCTGCTTTATGAGCCAACATAGCACCTCCAATCACATCACCGATCGCATAAATATGAGATACTGAAGTCTGACATTTTTCATTCACTTTGATAAAACTACGGTCATCTACCTGAACATTGGTGTTATTTAAGCCTAATCCTTCAGTAAAAGGTCTTCTTCCTACAGCTACAAGAACATAATCTGTTTCCAGTTCATTTTCATTACCCTTTTGGTCACGGAAAAATACCCTGGCAGATGAGCCTGTATTTTCGGCTCTATAAACAGATTGTTTCAGGAGTATATCAATACCCTCTTTTTTCAAAATCTTTTGCAGGTTCTTTCCCAGCTCAAGATCCATAGTAGAAATAAGCTGTTCTGCATATTCAAGGATGGTTACTTTTGTACCAATACGGCTGAAAATAGAGGCCATTTCAACACCAATAACTCCACCACCGATGATGGTCATTGTTTTAGGCTGCTCCTGAAGCGAAAGAGCTTCTGTTGATGTGATGATTCTTTTTTTATCTACTGCTACACCAGGGATGGAAGAGGGTTTTGATCCGGTAGCTATAATATAATGTGTAGCTTGAATTGTGTAACTTCCCTCTTTTCCTGTGACTGTAATGGTCTGATCGTCGAGAAATTGAGCTGTACCCTGTAAACGGATTATTTTATTTTTACTCATCAGAAAGTCTAATCCGGATGTATTTTTTGATACTACATCAGATTTTCGTTTATACATTTGTCCAAAATCAATTCCGATTTCACTCAACTTAATTCCATGCTCTTCAAATCGATGATGGGCTTCGGAGTAATGATGAGTACTATCTAATAGTGCTTTAGTCGGAATACAGCCTACATTGGTACAAGTCCCGCCTAAAGTATCGTATTTTTCTATAATTACGGTTTTGTATCCCAACTGTGCGCTTCTTATAGCTGCCACATACCCTCCGGGTCCTGAGCCTATTACGGCAATATCGTAAATTTCCATTGATTGATTAATTTATTTATGTTTAAATTTGCTTGCAAAATAAAAGTAAAATTAAATAAAAACTTTCATTTTGCAAGTATTATTTTTTCTAATTAAAAACTATGAGTAAAAAAAGATCAGATTGCCCCATTAGTTCTTCTCTCGAAATCTGGGGAGATAAATGGTCCTTATTAATCATCAGAGACCTCATGCTCAATAAAGAGTGTACGTATGGTGACTTTCTGAAGGCAGACGAAAAAATTGCTACCAACATTCTGGCTTCCAGATTGCAGCATTTGCTGGAAAACGGCATTATTGATAAAAAAGATCATCCGGATAGTAAATTAAAAATCTTATACCACCTCACAGAAAAAGGGATTGATCTGATTCCGTTGATTGTTGAAATTAATCTTTGGGGAGATAAATATCTGAGCACTCCGGCTGATAAGAAACAACTATTAGAAAATATAAAAAAAGACAAACAGAAATTCATAGAAGCCGCAAGAGCTTATCTTACAGAAAAGTAACCGAATAAATTTCACTGATACCATCTAAATTGGAGAAAATAGTTTAATAATTCAATAGTTTTAATCAAAGAACATCATATTAATTTTAAAACTTTCTTAACTCAGTTTTCACTTTGCATTGCGTAAATTTGGTTTTAAATAAATGACAACAATGTTAAATTTTGAATTTAAAAATCCAACAAAAATACTTTTCGGGAAAGGCGAAATTGCTAAAATTTCAAAGGAAATTCCCAAGGATGCAAAAATATTAATGCTATACGGAGGCGGAAGCATCAAAAGTAATGGTGTTTACGACCAGGTAAAAGAAGCCCTGAAAGATTTCGAATTACATGAATTTAGAGGCATTCCTGCTAATCCGGAGTATGAAGTATTAATCAATGCTTTAGACTTTATTAAAGAGAAAAATATTACATTTCTTCTTGCAGTAGGGGGTGGTTCTGTCATTGACGGAACAAAATTCCTTTCTGCAGCCGCTAACTATAACGGTGAACCATGGGAGATTCTTAAGAAGCCTGTAAGAACTTTTGAGGGAGAAGGAATGCCTTTCGGAAGTATTTTAACACTACCGGCAACGGGTTCAGAAATGAATTCAGGATATGTTATCTCGAGAAGAGAAACCAATGAAAAACTATCTTCAGGAGGTCCCGGACTTTTCCCTGAATTTTCGGTTTTAGATCCGGAAGTAGTAAGATCTATTCCTAAAAGACAGATTGTTAATGGAATCACGGATGCTTACACCCATGTTCTTGAACAATATATGACAGCTCCATCTTCTGCAGATCTTCAGGAGAGAATTGCGGAAAGCATCTTAATCAGTTTACAGGAAACAGCTCCAAAAGTGTTGTCTGATGAGTTTAATTATGATGCAGCAGGTAATTTTATGTGGTGTTGTACGATGGCTCTGAACGGGCTGATCCAAAAAGGTGTCATTACCGATTGGGCTGTTCACGCAATGGGACATGAGCTTACTGCTTATTATGGAATTGACCATGCAAGAACATTAGCAGTTATTGCTCCCTCCCACTACCGTTACAATTTTGAAACCAAGAAAGGAAAATTAGCCCAGTATGCAGAAAGAGTATGGGGGATCACAGAAGGTAGTATTGAAGAAAAAGCAGAAGCTGGAATCAAAAAGCTGGAAGCGTTTTTCCACAGTCTGGACATTCAAACCAAACTTTCTGAATACACTGAAGAATACAAAGGTACTGCAGAAAGAGTGGAAAAAGCCTTTACGGAAAGAAACTGGCTTGGCCTCGGAGAATACAAAAAGTTGACACCGCAGGATGCTTATAAAATTGTAGAAATGAGCTATTAATAATAAAGAAGCTGAAAGCATGAAGTAAGAGGCTGGAATTTTTCAATCAAAAAATTATATTTTTTGTAAACATTTGTTTAAAAAACCTTAATTTCATTACAAATATTTCAAATTTATTTATATTTTAGCATATTCTTAAATTTGCGAAAATGAAAAAACAGCTACTTTTATTTGCCTTTTCAGCGTTAGTGCTTACTTCTTGTGAAGATGATAATATTCAGGCTTACGAACTAGACATGATGAAAGGAGAATGGAAGACGAGTAAAACAGAAATTATCTCCGGAAAAGACAATAAAACTGTAATTACTTCTGAAACTCCGAGTGGATGTAGTGTGAAAAACATTACGACGTTCAGAACTGACTATTTCACATCATTCACTTCTTATTTTGGAGTGGGCGCCGACTGTCAGCAGAATGCTGTAAGTGAAGGAACTTACACTTATAATACTGAAACAAAGGATTTAACCATCACCTATAAGAACAGTGCTGAATTAAAATACAGGGTTGTAATCCTGAACAGCACAGAGCTCAGATTACAGCAGCTTTTTGGAAATATAGACGTCAATGGAGATTCGGTAGTAGATATCAACTACATTACCTATAAAAGATAAAACCACACTCCCGAAAAATTCGGGAGTTTTTTTTGAGATGTGTTTTTAAATAACTGAAATTATTAGAAAAATGAAGAAGATTTTATCAGCATTTCTTTTGCTGACCATTGCCCTTTTCTTTTCACAGGAAAAAAAGCCCATGTTCTGGCAAGACATTCAAAATTTCAAAAAGATAGATAAGGAAACTCCACCTCCAAAAGATGCTATTCTTCTAATCGGAAGTTCATCCTTTACCAAATGGACCGATGTTGCCAGTTATTTTCCTGGCAAAACAATCATCAATAGAGGGTTTGGAGGCTCAAGATTAACTGACCTTAATGATTATGCCGGTGATTTATTGGATCCTTATCAGCCCAAACAGATTATCATCTATTGCGGGGATAATGATTTTGCCGACAACCATGAACTAAAAGCTGACGTAGTAGTAGACCGTTATAAAACTTTTTATCAAAAAATACGTAAAAGATTTCCGGATATTGAAGTTGATTTTATCTCTATAAAATATTCGCCCAGCAGGGAAATGCTTTGGCCGCAAATGAAAGAAACGAACAAAAAAATTAAAGCTTTCATGAAAAAACAAAAACATGCTAAGTATATCGATATTACAAAAGCCATGGAGGATTCCAATGGACATGTTCGTAAAGATATTTTTGTTCAGGACATGCTTCATCTGACTCCGGAAGGATATCAAATTTGGGCTAAGGTAATGGCTCCTTATATGAAATAACCTGGTGAACTATGCCAACGTAAACCATAAAAAAAGCTTCATCTTTAGGATGAAGCTTTTTAATTTTATTTCTTTCTCTTTGATTTTGAAATCGCTTTCTGCTGAGCCCTGTTTACTCCAAACTTCTTTGGTGCTTTTCTTTTAGAAGGACCTCCCCAGTTTTCTTTTTTGTTCTTTTCCTTTTTCTCATGAAAAGCGCCTCCTCCTTCATACAGTTTTACCTGTGCAGGATTTTTCATAATAATCTGCTCTTCTTCGGAAGCGATTTTCTTAGGATTTATTTTAACTCCTTCAGGGAAATCAATAAACTTCAAGTCTTTATCCATTAAAAGCTCGATATCCAGAACTGCACGCTCTTCTTTTTTCGTTACAAACGTAATTGCCTTACCATCTTTATCTGCTCTACCCGTTCTACCAATTCTGTGGATATATTGTTCCGGAACTTCAGGAGTTTCAAAATTGATAACGTGTGTAATGTCAGAAATATCTAATCCTCTAGCCATTACATCGGTAGTGATCAAACCTCTGATTTCTTCATTTTCAAAGCGTTTCATCGCTTTCAGTCTGTAATTCTGAGATTTATTAGAGTGGATTACATCAAATTTGTCAGGGAAAAGCTCATTAATCTTGGTAAACAATACATCAGAATTCTTTTTATTATTGGTAAAGATCAATACTTTAGACATATCGGACTCACTTTTCAATAAGTGCTCCAATAGGTTAATTTTCGTATTGAAATTCTCAACTTTATATCCTGTCTGTTCTATTTTTTCAAGTGGTGTACCCGATTTGGCTAATGAGATTTCAATAGGATTGGCAAAATATTGATCCAGCATTTCATCCACAGCCTCTGTCATGGTTGCAGAGAAAAGGATATTTTGCCTTTTTTCTTTCATCATTTCGAAAATATGCGTTAACTGGGGTCTGAAACCTAAATTAAGCATTTCGTCAAACTCATCAATAATCAGCTTTTGAACTTCTTTCAGGGAAATAGCATTATCAATAGCCAGATCCATTACCCTTCCCGGAGTTCCTACTAAAATATCGCAGCCATTATTAAACAAAAGCTTTTGGGTATTGATATTTTTTCCACCATAGATGCCAATTACTCTTGCAGTAAGATTTTCTGTCAGTTTTTCAACAATTTCCGTTACCTGAACCACCAATTCTCTTGTAGGAACCAATACCAAAACTGTAGGATTTCCTGTTTTATTATATTTCCATTTCTTAAGAACAGGTAATAGATAGGCTAAAGTTTTCCCGGTTCCGGTCTGGGCAATTCCCATGACATCTCTTCCGGAAAGTATTGGCCCGATACTCTTTTCCTGAATAGGAGTCGGTTCGAATAATTCTAAATCAGCTAAAACATCAAGAATTTTGACTGGCAGGTCAAAATCTGCAAAAGTGAGTTTTTCCATTTTGCAAAGATAGGTATTAATAATGATAGTTGAATAAATGGTCGGTGAAGGTAACTGGGTTTAGAGTCAGAGATTCCATATGCGGGTTTCGTGGTCATAACTTTTTGGATACTAATTTTGCTGTAAATTCAATTTTCAACTTGTAATACATGCTATAAATCTAATTCCCGTACTCGTATCTTGCAACTCGCATCCCGTATCTTATATACTAATCGACTTTATTTTCTGGTTACTCTCAATAAAAGTATTATAACCAATATTACTGAAAACATAAACCCTAAAATAGCGATCAAGGACATCTCCCCAATTCTCGGTGGTGTTTCCGAAACAAAAACAATAGCCGTAGCAATCATATTAGCTCCTAAAATCATTGCGAGAATCAGATTAACCGCACTCGATTTAATAATCTGATTGGTCTTATCTATGTTTTTAATCTCGCTGGAAATGGTAAATTTATTTTCGTCCAGTTTTTGTAAGACCGAGCGTAGTTCTTTAGGGATTTCATCTACATTATCCGTAAAATTCATCATCTTATCCATCCCTATTTTTAAAATATTCTTTGGACTGATTTTCTTTTTGAATATTTTTTTTGTGTAAGGATGAAGACTTTTAACAATATCCAGATCAGGGTTGATATTTCTACCCACCCCTTCTATCAAACTGATTCCTTTAAATAAAAGATAAAAATAATCCGGCATATACAGACGGTTATCTTTAAGGATATCTTTCATTTTATTGATTATCACCTGAACATTGATTTCCTGAAGAGAAGAGCTGTGGACAAAATTCAAGATATCTTCCACATCATTTTCGAACCTCCTTTCATCCGGAATTTCATAGCTTATCGCCATTTTCTTAAGATACCGCACTATTTTATGGGGATTTTTAGCCACAAAACTCACAATCAGATCTTCAAGAATTTCTTTGTCATTCGGCTGAATCTTACCTACCGCACCAAAGTCTATAAATACAACCTTTCCATCTCTTTTTACCAAAATATTTCCTGCATGCGGATCCGCATGGAAAAATCCGAAATCTAAAATCTGAGAAACAAATAACCTCAATCCTACTTCTGAAATTTTAACCGGATCAATATCATTGGCTAAAAGTTCAACTTTATCAGTAACCTTGATTCCATCAATAAATTCCATACAAAGAACATTATTGTTGGAAAATTCTTCATAGATTTTAGGAACGTAGGTTTCTTTGTTATTTTTAAAATTTCGGGAAAACTGAAGGATATTATTTTTTTCGTTGATCAATGAAACCTCTTCCAGTAAGGATTTTTCAAAAGTAGAGATGGCCTGTTTAAGATTAAGCTTCTCCCCTATTTCAGAATAAGAGGAAACGATCTTTTCCAAATCTTTAATTAAAAGGAGATCATCTTCAATAACGGTTTGTACATCCCCTTTTTTAATTTTCAAAATAACTTCTGAGCCATCCAATAAAGTGGCTTTGTAAACCTGCGCAATAGAAGCAGTGGCCAAAGGCTTGTGCTGAACCTTCTGAAAATGATCTTTAACGGAAATATTAAATTCATTTTCAAGGATATCCTCAACATTCATATCTACAGTTTCCACCTTATCCTGAAGCTTCTGCAGCTCCTGGATCATTTCCGGAGGAAGCAAGTCCTCTCTATTACTGAATGTCTGACCAAGCTTAACAAAAGTAGGTCCCAGCTCTTCGAGCACCAGCCTGATCCTTTCATAAACGGTCCCCTTGGATACAATTTCATCAGCACTTCCGGAATCCAGATCCTGCTTACTTCCTCCATTCATTCTCGCCAACATGTCTTTAAACCCATATTTACTCAATACAGAGATCAACCTGGCAGACCTTTTCAATTTTCGTTGTTGCTTATCAAACATATTATAAAAATAAGTAATGGCAAGATACCTCCAAAAACTGTTCCTATGCGATATTTAAAATAATAATCTGAGAAAAAAATTATCGTTTACGGTTATCTGCTTGTTTTTTTTATCTTTATAAAGTACAATAAATTACAAACTAATCCGTAAAATATTACAAAATGAAAAATTTACAAGGTAAAAAATTATCAAGAGAAGCATTGAAAAATGTTTCAGGAAGTGGAATCATTATTGGTGACAATTGCTCATATCAATGCTGCCCTACTGATGGTAGACCAACATGTCCAGGATTGATCTGCCCGGCTGTGATTTGTCCACAATAAGCATCAATTCTTTTTAATTGAAAATTAAAAAAGCCAAAATGTATTTTACATTCTGGCTTTTTATTATTTCAGATAAGTCTCATACAAATCATTCCGTCTATCCTTCAGAACCTGAACGGAACCATTATAGTGAAGATCTTTTAATAGATTTAAATCAACATCCACAATTAAAGTCATTTCCGTATTCGGAGTCGCTTCTCCTTTTACGGCGTTGGATGGAAAGGCAAAATCAGAAGGTGTAAACACAGCAGCCTGTCCAAACTGAATGTCCATATTATTGACTCCCGGTAAATTTCCTACACAGCCGGCAATGGCTACATAACATTCATTTTCAATTGCTCTTGCTGCAGCACAATGACGAACCCTCATGTAGGCATTCTGTGTATCTGTAAGATAAGGTACAAATAAAACTTTCATCCCCTGATCGGCCAGAATCCTCGGAAGTTCCGGAAATTCTACATCATAACAAATTACCAATCCTATTTTTCCACAATCGGTGTCAAATACTCTGATTTCATTTCCACCTTTCATTCCGTAGTACTTCCTTTCATTAGGTGTAATATGGATTTTACGATACTCATCAATGCGTCCATCACGGTGAAGCAGGTAGCTTACATTATACAGGTCATTGTTATCAGAATCAAAAACCGGCATACTTCCGGAAATAATATTCACATTATAGCTGATTGCCAGTTCCGATATTTTTACCTTGATCTGATCGGTCAGCTTAGCGAGCTCAATCATACTATCTCTTTCCGAAAGCTTATTAAATGGTGCCAGTAAAGGCGTATTGAAAAGCTCCGGGAAAAGTACAAAATCAGATTTATAATCTCCCATCACATTTACAAAAAACTCCACTTGTTCGTAAAAAGCATCAATATCTTTAAAATGCCTCATCTGCCACTGTACCAATCCCAGTCGTATAATACTGTCCTGCATGGTATTTGGATTTTTACTATAATAGATATTATTCCATTGTAGCAAAACTGCATTTTCCTTGGAAGACTCATCTTCGGGAAGGTATTTCTTTAAAACTTTTATGGGTAAGAAATTATTAGAAAGCTGGAAAGACAAAACAGGATCATAAATCTCTTTATCTCTCACCATTCTAATATAATCTCTTGTTGAAAGCTTATCGCTATACTTATGGTAATTAGGAATTCTTCCGCCAAGAATAATCGATTTCAGATTCAGCTGCTCACATAATTCTTTTCTCGCATCATATAATCTCCTCCCTAATCGCAGTTCACGATATTCTGGATCTACAAAAACTTCTATTCCATACAATACGTTTCCGGTAGATAAATGGGTATTAAAAGTATAATTTCCGGTAATATCACTATAGGTATGATCATCCCCGAATTCATCATAATTTACAATAATCGAAAGGGCAACTGCTGCCAGCTTTCCATCTACTGTAATACAGATCTGACCTTTAGGAAATATTTTAGTAAGCTTTTCAATGCTTTTTTTGGACCATACATATTCTGACATCTGAGGATAAGCCCGTCGCATGGTTTCCACCAATTCATCATAATCCTTAGCATTTAAGGTCCGTGTATCTACTTGCATTTGATATAAATTTTATTAAATTTAAGGAAAATAAATCAATTTATAAACCGAACATTCTTATTCCAGAAATTTTTTCAAAGTATAGATTCCTATTGTTTACTGCATTCTCTAATATAAATCAAGTTATCCTATCTCCATTTAACATTCTTTTTATCACGACAAGTTCTGTCGCTTTATCCTGCTATTTTGTATCCATTGATAAGATTTTAATTAAAAATTAATTTATAAATCTTTTGATAGTGAACTAAAAAACTTATTTTGCGACAAAATTAAAAAAATACAAAGTATGAAGAAACTCTACATGAGTGCATTTTCGACATGTACCCTTCTGAGCCTTTCAGCTCAGGATATTCTCTGGCAGAAAAATATCCAATCGTCTACCCAGGATTTTTTGAGCCAGGTAACAACAACTATTGATCAGCAATATTTAATTACAGGAAGTAGTATTCAGGCTGGAAGCCCGAAGATGGGAGCTGGAAGTACTACCGGGCAGAATAACGGGTACGATTTTCATTTGGTGAAGCTCAATCAACAGGGAGAACAGGTTTGGGAGAAATACTTCTCAGGAAATAATCATGATTATCTATCTGCAACGGTGAATACCCAGGAAGGAGGAGCGCTTCTAGCAGGAACCTCATATTCAGGTAAGGGTCTTGATAAAAAAGAAGATTCCAAAGGCGGATCCGATATCTGGCTGATTAGAATCAATGAATTCGGAGATGAATTATGGCAGAAAACATTAGGGACAATTGCTGATGAAGAAGCCAGAACTGTTATTCAAACCACGGATTTAGGATTCTTTGTAGCCGGTAATGTACAAAATGCCTCTAAAGGTTATGGCTCCAAAGATGTGTGGATCATCAGGCTTGATAAAGACGGAAAAGAAATTTCACAACTGATTTTAGGTGCGAGAGGACTAGATGAAGTAGAGAAAATGATTCCTACAAAAGATGGCGGTGCGTTGGTAGGGATTTACTCACGCAGCGAAGCTGTGAATATGAGTAATCAGCAATCAGTAATGGGTAATGAAAAAGAGATGATCTCCAATTCAAAAGCTGATCGTTCTACTATTACTAATCACTCATTACCCATTACTTATCAATCCAAAACCACTGAGAATTTCGGAGAAGGTGATTACTGGATCGTAAAGTTGAGCAAAGATGGAAAAGTTGAATGGGAAAAGAACTTTGGAGGAAAAGGAGATGATCATGTAAGAACCCTTGCTTTAACTTCAAGCGGATATATGATCGGTGGAGAGTCCAGATCTGAGAGATCAGGAAACAAAACGGTAGGAATTGAAGAGGGTACCGACCTCTGGTTAATATCTCTTGACGAAAGAGGAACTGAACAATGGCAGAAATCTTACAATTTGGGAAACAGAGATGTTTTGATGGGGATGAATATAATAGGTGGGAAGCAGGAAGATGGAAGCGGGAAGTCGTCAACCAAAGGAATATTGTTGGGTGGATATACCCAGGCAGAAGGAAGAATAGAATCTAATGATGAAACCTTCTGGATGCTGTATTTGAATCAGGATGGAAATGAACAGTGGAGAAAGCATGTTAAAGGAAAGGAGAAGAAAAAAGAGGAAAGACTTTCAGATTTAAAATTAAATAAAGATGGCTCGATCATCCTGGCAGGAACCAGTGCAGAGGAATTAGGAAAGGAGAACTGGAAGATTGTGAAGTTAGGAGACAAACAGCTTGATCAGTTAATTGAAAAGCAAGACATTAAAATCTACCCGAATCCGGTATCTGACTTTGCATATGTGGAGATTGGATTTGAAGGTTTGAAAGCTGGATTGTTTGAGGCTGAGATTGCCGTATATGATATGAGTGGGAGACAATTACAGAGCGTGAAAACAAAGAACAGAGTGACTAAGCTGAATACCCAGAGCCTGATTCAGGGGGCTTACCTGGTGACTGTAAAAACGGATACGAATAAAACAGCGAATGCTAAACTAATCAAGAAATAATATGATAAACAAGAGAATAATGCCTTTTATTTTTTTATTAGGCTTTTTAAATATTTATGCACAAAGTAATAACGATTCTTTTTATTTTTTTAAAAATCTACCGACCTCTCCTTCTACAGCTAGATTCTTAAGATATGGAGATATACAAAACTCAGAATTTACTGGAACCAATGCTCCTAAAATCCCACTTTATACTGTTGAAGAAGGAGATATCAAGCTCCCACTAACATTAGATTACATTTCTGGAAATGGAATCAAAGTAGCAGATGAAGCTTCCAGTGTAGGATTAGGCTGGAATATAGGTTTCCCAGCTATTGTACAGTCTGTAATAGGTGAAGATGATTTTGATTATAATATCGAACATTTAAAAATTGATTTACATTATCAAAAAGCACCGTGGCCAGCATTAGGGTATAATAGTAAGTATTTAGAATCTAAAGGAGGAAAACAACAACCATCGGACTACATTGAACAACCAGAAATAGGCAAGTATACTTATTATTATTCTATTCATCATACTTTACCAGTTAATGGATTCTTTAAAACGTTCGCCAATGATAGACCTTATGATGCTTCACCGGACATATTTTCAGTCAATATATTTGGAGAAAAACTGGAATTTTTTATTTCAAATCATAAAGACCTGAATACTGCTAATGCGGTACCGCAATTTACGTCTTTAAAAAAAGGATATAGAATTTCATTTAATAAAGCAACTTCAACATTTAATATTACCAATCCAAAAGGGCTTACTTTTACATTTGGTAGAGTTGAAGAAGTTAAATTCATTAATGTTAGCAATAGAAATTATGTGCTTACAGGAATTAGAGATAAAAATAATAAGGCTCTAACCATAGAATACAACCAATATAACAATGTAAGAAACTTTATTCCCAATTCAAAAAACTTGAATTACAATCAAGAAGTTACAGCCAATTATACATATTGTGAAGGTATTCCACTATACTACCTCAATGATAATTATGTAGCATCCACAAAACTCAATGGAGTTGACTCTGTACCATGGGCATTCCAGACAGCAGGAGTTGGTAATTACCTAATATCTATTTCACCAGACTTTCTTACTGTTCAAAACTATTTACAAATTTCAAAAATATCGGGGGAGTTTGGAAGCTTAAATTTTCTTTATACAAACAGAGAAGATTTTCCCACTGCTAAACTTTCGAAAATCACTTTAAAAAATAATATTAATGTTGATATTAAAAATATTGATTTTGAATATGATTATGTGGTAGCAGAAAATAGTCCCCTTAAAAGTGCTCGTGCAGATCTTTTTGATGACAATAGAATGAGAAAAAGACTTTTCTTAAGAAGCTTAAGCATCAATCAAAATGAAAATTATACGTTTGCTTATAAAAATGAAAACATGCTGCCTAGAAAAGATTCTTATGCAGTGGATTACTGGGGGTATGCAAATGGAGGGATCAATAACAAAACTTATTTTTTAAATCCTACTGATTTTACAGGTTCTAGCCTTCCAATTACTGATCTTAATAACAATAAGAAGCAAGCAGATAGTTATTATACAACAGCAGGAATTTTGGATCGAATTAATTATCCCACACGAGGATTTTCAGAATTTAATTATGAACTGAATTCCTCTAGTAATTTATTTTCTACTTATAACCCCTCTGCAATAAAGAATGGAAAGGGTATTCGTCTTGAAAGCCAAACCAATTATGACTTTGATGCCAATGTTGTTGATAAAACAAAATTTGTTTATGATGAAGGGTACTCAACTAATCCTTTACATCTAATAACAGAATATACTACAAAATATATCCAATCAAATGCCAATCAAATTTTTGCAACAAGATTAGTCTCAATCAATTCCACCAATAATTATAGTGTTTCACCACTCTCTTCAGGAGATTTTGTAGCATATAAAAAAGTTACCAAAGTAGAAGTGGAGAACTCAGGAAATAATAAAGGTAAAATCATTTCTAATTATAGCATTAATCCCGATGCCTTTTATCAATTCTTTACTTATCAATTGCAAATTTCAATACCACGGACAAAAGCAGCAGGAGTAGAAAATGGAATGTTATTATCACAAGAATTTATCAATGCAAATAATCAGACTGTTCGAAAAATAATTAATAATTATAATACCGTATATTCCGATATCTTTTATGGTACTATGTTTACTCCAGTAAATGAATCCCTATTTCTTTGTACCAATATGACAGGGGGACCAACTGCAGGTTTCGGAATTAGAACTTTATCAATTGTTTCTCATTTTCCCATATTTTCAAAAGAAAGTCTATTATCTGACACCACAGTAACCGAATTTTTTGGAAATCAACAAGTGACTAATAAAACAAATTATTTATATAATTCTGATAACTTTCTAGAACAAAAATCAGTTTTAACAAGCGGCCAAGATCAGATTACTGAAAACTATTTGTATACGTCTCAAATACCAAGACTTCAACAAGCCAATATTTTATCCGAAAATATAGGTAAAAACATTTCTAAAAATGGGAAACAGATATTTGGTCAGGTTTCCAGGTATCAAAATAATTCACATTATAATCCCACTTCAATTTTACAATATGATCTTTTAGCCAATTCTTTTTTTATTGAAGGGACCTATGATTTATATGATAAAAATAATTTATTACAGTATACCGCTAAGGATGGAACTCCTACAACAGTTTTATGGGGATATAGAAATACTTTACCTATTGCCAAAGTTGAGGGGGCAAGCTACAGCCAAATAATGCAAGCTTTTGGATTGAATGGAAATAGCTCTAATTCATATTTACAACTGGATATTGTTAAAAAATCAAATTTAGATATTAATGATACTACCGAAGAAAATATGATTTCAGCTCTAGATAATTTTAGAAATAAATCAGAACTTAAAGACTTTCAAATAACCACTTATACCTACGATCCGTTGGTTGGTGTTAAAACAATCATTCAACCTTCAGGGATTAGAGAATATTACAAATATGATTCATCCAATAGACTTAAGCAAATACTAAATGATGAGAATAAAATTATAAAAGAATTTTCTTATAACTACTCTCCATTAAGATATTATAACTCTGAACGAAGTAAAACTTTTGTGAAAAATTGCGGCAATAATGCCACTGGTACTTCATTTACATATGTGGTACATGCCAACAAATATGTATCGATGATCAGTCAACAAGACGCGGATTCACAAGCGATTAATGACATTAATGTAAATGGGCAAAATGCTGCTAATAGCGACCCTAATGGAACATGTACATATATTAGCTGTGATATTAAATTTAATGTTTCAGGAGGAGGGGGAATCTCACTTGCTAACCATACAAATTATAAAGTAGCGTTAAGTTTTTCATCAGGGTTCGATTTACCTTGGAAAACTACAGGAGTTTTAGTAGGTACAATTAATGGAAATTGCAGACCGTCAGTCGAGAGAACATCTGGTGCATATAATCAAGGAGTTTGGACCATCATCATTAAAACTAATGGGGATATAATTGCAAAGAAAGTAGAAGGAACAGCTCCAAACAACACTACTTATAATCTAGAATTTACATATCCAACCAATTAACAAATCATGAAAAAAATAATTATCCCTATAGGAGCCTTGCTGATCGCAGGATTAGCCCATGCCCAGTTAAGCCCGACTGAAAATTACGTTTATTCCAAAACATATCTTGATTATAATGCCAGTAATCAGCCTACCAAAACTGCAGAAACCGTAGAGTATTTTGATGGCTTGGGAAGACCTAAACAAATTATTAATATCAAAGCCTCACCTTTAAGAAGAGATGTGGTTACCCATATTGAATATGATGGTTTTGGAAGACAGACTAAAGACTTTCTTCCTGTACCTCAAGCTCAAAGCTCTAATGGAGCCATTGTTTCCAATCCTTTAGCCAATGCTACTCAGGCCAGCATCTATGGGCAGGAAAAGATCTTTGCAGAAAAGACGCTGGAAAATTCTCCTCTGGATAGAATACTGGAACAGAAACAGGTGGGTAATGCCTGGAACACAAAACCGGTAAAGTTTGACTATGGAACCAATACGGCTACAGAGGTCAGAAAATATGTGACCACAACCACTTTCATGGAAGGAAGAACGAATTCTGTCTTAAAAGTGGCTGCCAATGATGCGAACTCTGCAAGTGGGTTTTATAAAGCCAATCAACTCTATAAAAACTCGGTAAAGGATGAAGATGGCAATGAAACCATAGAGTTTAAAAATGGCCAGGGTCAGACTCTTTTAGTCAGAAAAGTATTAGGAGCCGGTCAGAATGCAGATACCTATTATATCTATAATGAATATAATCAATTGGCTTTTGTCCTTCCCCCTGAAGCTTCCAACGCAGCCAGGAGCTTAGGAGTAGGTGTCCAGTTTCTAGATGGCTTTTTGGTTAATCATTGTTATCAGTATCATTATGATGGGAAAAACAGGTTAGTACAAAAGAAACTTCCGGGTAAAGAATGGGAACATATGGTGTATGATAAAGCTGACCGTCTTATTATGACTCAAGATGCAGAAATGCGTAAGACCAATAAATGGCTGATCACTAAATATGATCAGTTGGGAAGAGTTGCCTATACTGGAATTTTAACGGGGAACAATAGAATGGATAGGCAGACCCAGGCAGGAAATTTAGCTATTATTGAATCAAGGGAATCTGGTGGATTTATTCGTAATGGAATGCGTATTTATTATAGTAACAGTCACTTCTCTAATATAGAGACGGTTTTGAGTGTGAATTATTACGATACCTATCCTCCGGGATCTCCTACGGTTACCAATGTTTTTAATCATCAGCTTCTGACCGATAATCCTTCACAAGATCGTTCTACTAAAGGACTTCCTTTAGCCTCGTATATTAAAAATATAGAAGATGATGCCTGGACTAGAAATTTCACCTGGTATAATTCCAAAGGTCAGGTAATGGGAAGCCGAAGTATTAATCATTTAGGAGGCTATACCATTCTTAACCATCAGCTTGATTTTTCAGGAACACCTCTGCGTACAAGTACTTACCATAAAAGAATTGCAGCTGATACTGAAAAACAGATACACGAATACTTCACGTATGACCATCAGAACAGACTTCTGATGCATCGACATAAGGTAGGACCTAATCCTCTTGAGATCTTAGCTCAGAATAAATACAATGAGCTATCCCAGTTGGAAAATAAGAAAGTAGGTGGAGTAAGTGCTGCTGCACCACTTCAGCAAGTGGATTATCAATACAATATCCGAGGCTGGATGACTCATATTAATGATCCTGCTAATTTAGGAACTGATTTGTTTGGGTATAAAATAAAGTACAACCAGGTAGAAGGATTACAAACCCCAAATGTTAGCTTTTCCAATTTGAAAGTACTTCCTAAATTTAATGGGAATATTGCTGAAGTCGACTGGAAAACTGCATCTTCTCCTAATGATAATTTAAGAAGATATGGGTATGTATATGATGGTTTAAATAGATTACTGGCAGGATTTTACCAAAGAGATGCCAATCCATCGGCAAGAGAATATTTTGAAAAGATGGATTATGATTTGAATGGAAATATTATCAATCTCAAAAGATCAGCTCAGGTACAGTCCGGAAGTACGGCAGCATTAATTGATGATTTAACGTATTCTTACAATGGAAACAGGCTTAATAAAGTGACCGATGCCACCCAAAGTATTTCAGGATATCCTACAGGAGGAGCAACCATAGCTTATGATCTCAATGGGAATATGACGAGTCATCCTGATAAAAAAATTAATGAAATCACTTATAATTATTTAAACTTACCGAATAGCTTTAAGATATTGGGTGAAGGGAGATTCAGACCTAGTTATAATTATACTTACAGATCAGATGGGGTGAAAGTAAAAAAGAATTCTATCCCGGGACTTACAATCGATATTCAAACCGATTATCTGGATGGGTTTCAATATGAAGATAATGTTTTACAATTTGTTCCAACCTCAGAGGGCTATTATGATTTTGTAAAAAATAAGTATATTTACCACTATACGGATCATTTAGGAAATGTGAGATTAAGTTATACCAGAAACAATACAAGCTTAGAAATTATTGAAGAGAATAATTACTACCCATTTGGATTAAAGCATGAGGGATATAATCCCTTGAATGGAAATCCTGCTTATCAATACAAATACAACGGTAAAGAATTACAAACTGAAACCGGGATGTATGATTATGGTGCTAGGATGTATATGCCGGATATTGGTAGATGGGGAGTTGTTGATCCACTAGCGGAAAAAGGTGTTAATCTTACTCCATATCGTTACGGTTTTAATAGTCCTATAATGTATACAGATCCATTAGGTTTGTTTGAGTCAAGAAAAGAAGCTCGGGAATATCGACGAGAACATAATATTACAGGTTCTATAAAGAAAAATGATAATGGTTCCTTTTCTATAAATGATAGAACCAATAGTGTTAGTTATTCCAAAGGAACAGAAGGCTCAGGAGAAACTTTCAAAAATGATGGCGTTCAAGAATCAGCTTTGATTACTGTAAGTAAGAAAACCGATAACCAACAACAGAACATATACTCTCCATTAGGACAAGGAAACACATTGCTATCTCTTAATGGAACTTATATGTCGGCTTTTTCAGATAAAATGTATATTGGTACAGCTAGAAGAAATGCTCCCTTCAATTATTTAGGAACTAATTATTATGGAAATGGACGGACATTTTTGAAACAAGGAAATTTGATCAAAGCAGGAAAAGTTATTGGAAAAGGAACAGTAGTAATCGGAATAGGATTAGATATTTATGGAGTTAGTCAGTATTATGACAATCCTAATTCTCCAAATGCAGTACATCCAGTAAAAGCAGGAACAAATACAGCAATGTCACTTTATGGTTTAACAGGTGTTGGTACAATCCCTTCTTTATTATATTTTGGAGTGGATAATTTTTATCCGGGAGGCTGGGAAGGAGCCTCTGAAACGGCTGGGAAAACGGAAGCAAATGAAAGAGCAATGACAGGACATTCATTTTTAAGTAATTCAGCTTTAAAACAATAATTATCATGTATTTAAAAAAGGCTTATTATTATTTATTTTATAAATTATATAAATTTTGGGAGTACATTTCGATTCCTAGATTCTGGAGTGATGTTAAAGCATCATTGTCAATAGATTTACTTATATTATTTACTATTGCATCTATCTTTTTTTATTTTGATTTGAGTTTTGGAAGTAAAACAAAATTTTTAATATGTTTAATATTAATGTTATTTGTTTCAAATTATTTGTTTTTAAGAAATAGTAATTGGAAAGATTATATTAATCATTTTGAAAAACTATCAAAAACTCAAAATAATAAGGGAACAATAATAGTTTGCACTATTATTATATTGATACTTATCAATTTTATATACTCAATTTACTGGATGGATCGGAGAGCTCAATATAATGGAACTGGTCCTTATTCCAAAGAGTACTTAAATAACAAAGCCACTCAATGAGTGACTTTGTTATCAGTATAAGTATAGTATAAAGAAATTGCAGTAAAAAGAGTATTAATCATGAGTGACAGAAATGTTGAAGTCCCTTATCAATTGTAAATAATTATAACCTGAGACAAAGATGTATATGCCAAATATTTTGGAAGATGGCTGACCAATATATTAAGGTTCATTTTATATAAACTGATTTTACACTTCTTAAAAATAAAAGAAAAGTTTAAACAACAAACCCGCTCAATGAGCGGGTTTGTTATTTATTAAAAAGTATACAACAGACCTATTGAACAATCAACAAACACCCCTTATTCTTCGCAATACTAATCTCTTCATCCACCTTAAATTCTTTTGCTTCCTGAAAATCTTTAATTGAAGGAGCGCTGATCTTCAGATTTTTAGAATTGAGCCCTAATCTTTTCCAATCTACTTTCAATCGTACCCGGGTATCTTCCGGTGCCCAGCTTGCAAGGGAAATCATTATTTTTTTGCCTTGTTGGTAAACTGTTGCCAATACTTTAGGATGATCGGTTTTAACGGGATTGTCATTAACCCAATAACCAATCATCCGGGAACCTTTGATTCCGAAATCATCCCAGGCTTTCCACAGATAAGTCGGATTACTCTTTTCAGACCAGCCTAAACGGCTTGTCATCCCATACAACATTCCTTTCCAGGGATTTCCATTATCTTGTAACATTTCTCCCATCAATCCGAAAGGAATCCCGCTCACTTCCGTCAGCAAAAATTCCGGACTGGTATTGTTATAATCAAAGTACTCCCCGAACCACAAACGGTTGATATAAGGAAAATGTTCAAGATAAAGATTGGCACTGTTGTTAAAGCCGTCTTTATCATTGTATTGATTGGCAGAATGCAGGTCGATGATACCCGGATGTCCTTTCTGGGTCATTACCCTTTTAATCCTTTTCATAGTTACCCTGTCAAAAGCAACATCATCCAGGTAGATTCCGTCAATATCTAAATTATTGACCAGCCAGTTCATTCCTTCCACATAGTAATTATGCCAGCGGTTCATTCCACTGTTAATAATCGCAGCATCTTTGAACTCCGGTACATACCATGCTGCAATATAATTATCGTGAAGATGCTCCTGTAACCAAGAATAGCCTCCACCCTTTCCTGCGGAAAATACTTCCTGTCTAAGACTTTTCACCGGGTATAGCTCATACATTCTGTTGGAAACTTCACGAATGGTATTATAGATTTTCACTTTCAGTCCTTTTTCATGGGCTTTGGTGATATATGCTTTCATTTCTTTTGTGGCCACAAACGGATAATTAATATAAGGATTGATCTCATTACCATGGTGAATATTAATCACATTAGCACCGCTTGCCTGTATGGTTTCAACAGGTTTATAGGCATGATAAAACCGATTATTCCACTGATCATCCGTATTGATCGGGTGAAAAGGAGTAATAAGAAAGTGAAAGTTATAGTATAGCTCCTCTCCTTTTTTCATACTTCTGGCACCGCTAAAATTGTTAACTAAAATTTTAGATCCTATTTCCCTGATACTGACACCTCCCTTATTTCCATTCCCCCAGGAAGCAGGAAGAATTAAAGGTTTTTGAAGATAAAAATTGGTATTAAGAGGTCTCGAATAATTTTGGTCGCGTAAAGAAAATTGTATTCCTGCATTCACATTTCCTAACCACGCTCCATCTTGATTTTTCTTGGTAACATCCCATTTCCAATCAAAATTCTCCGGCCTGTAGCCTCCTTTCTGACCTAATCCCATCATATAGGTGGCTTTATCTTTTGCAAAAGGAATTTCCATAGCAATATCCTGAAGCTGAACATCATTCAATGCTATGATCTTTACGGTATACTCCATAAATCCGTCAAACTCAATAGAACCGTCAACCTGCATTTTCAGATTCTCTGATGTGCTTGTGCTATTCCATGATATTTTTCCTTCTTCCTTTCCGGTGAAATGAATTCCTGAAGTTTTCCACTTCTCGGCTTCTGTTCCCTGACCTTTTACAACAAAATGTATAGGTTCATTCAGGAGAACATTAGGCATTTTCCCGATGGAAGTCATCTCCGGACTAAAGAAAGTCTCAATCTGCTTTGGAAATCCTGATTCATCCAGGAATACTTTTCGTCCCAACAATGAAACCTCCTGCCCTTTCAGTTGTAATGGGACATAGGGCTTTATCACTGTATTAGCCTGTGCCATGGTTGAATTGAGCCATGGAAGACGAGTCATCTTCCAGGGTTCATCAAAACCTTTATCAACAGATTTTTTTTCACTTATAGTCAATACAATTTTCACTGTTTGAGCAGCTGCATTTTCAGGCTGAATGGTAAGCATTCCTGCATAGACTCCGGGAGCCTTATTTTCAGGAATGTCAAAACCGCACCAAAAAGGCTGTAAATCATCTCTTTTAACATCTACGTTGAGTAAAAGTTTTTCCCCTTTATAATCTACGCCCCCAGTGTTTATACAATCAAAATAGCTGGATTCAATGACTCCTCCTGAAATACTTTTCAATGAAGAAGCTGTAATTTTCACTTTTTTAAGATCTGTTTTTACAGGGAGCATTCCAATCTGAAAAGCATAAAATGCTCCTCTATCCGCTTTCCCCTCCAGTACTGCAGAATCTTTTTTATCATTCGTCCAATGCTGAGGAATTCTGTTCATTTTAATAGGCTTTTCCCTCACTTCAGGAAAAAGCAGATAAGCTTTATCTTGATACTTCTTTTTATACTGGTCAATTTCTTTTTGGGTAGCAATCATTTCCATGGGATCGTTGCTGTTGAATTTGTCTGCCGATTCAATCCTTAATACCCTGGCTGACGCTGCATCTGAGTTTTTAGTTATCGGCTGAACAGTCCTTTTCAGATAAGTCGCTGTAGGATAATTCGTCCTATCATCCAGTTGATAAGGGAGAAAATAGACATAGTAAATCCCTTTTCCCGATACCGGAGTAAAAATGAATGAACCTTCTTCCTCATTGGTATTCAAGTACACATCCGGTTCATATTGCTTTTGGGTAAGACTATCCATAATAATCAGTTTCTGATCCGGCTTTACCCGGATGTTACGCCATGGAATAGTTACTTTAGCCTGCTTGGTCGATGCTTCCCATCGCAATATGGCTCGCTGATTTCCCAGCTTGTCAGCATCCCATTTCTGGGTTTGAGGAGGATATATATGTTGGGCGAAGCTAAAACCCGGCGTAAGAATTCCCGTCAGGATGATTGGATAAAGTCTTTTTAAAAGCATATTAAATTTGAATAAAGTGATAAAAACTGGTTCTTGTCTTTCAAATTTAATATAATTCACCATACATAAGAGAAACATTTAGTGATTTTTCAATATTTTTAAGGAAATAAAGAGCTTAAAGGGTATGATCGTGAATAACAAAACCTCCCCTAAGGGAGGTCAAAAAACACAAATGATGAAAAAAAATTATTATATTTATAATGCAATATAAAAGCACTTAATTCTTATACAAAGATACACCGTAAAACAACAATAATTCATGAGTAGAATCATAAAACACGAAATCCTACTATAAAAGCAGGATTTACATGTATTTTTTTATCAATAATCTGAACTATTCCCATTCAATAGTTGCAGGTGGTTTGCTTGAAATATCATAAGCCACTCTGTTGATTCCTCTTACCTCATTGATGATTCTACTGGAAACAGTATCTAAAAATTCATAAGGAAGTCTGCTCCATGTTGCCGTCATAAAATCAATAGTGTTGGCAGAACGAACGACCGCTGTATATTCATAGGTTCTTTCATCTCCCATCACTCCAACAGATTTCACAGGAAGCAATACCACGAAAGCCTGGGAAACTTTTTCGTACAGGTCATTTTTATACAATTCTTCAATGAAAATGTCATCAGCTTCCTGAAGGATTCTTACTTTTTCAGCATCTACTGCTCCTAAAATTCTGATTCCTAAACCAGGACCCGGGAACGGGTGTCTGTACACCAGATGATGAGGAATACCAAGTTCTTCTCCAACTTTTCTTACTTCGTCCTTGAAAAGCTCTCTTAAAGGCTCTAATAGTTCGAATTCCATATCTTCCGGAAGTCCGCCAACATTATGGTGAGATTTAATAACAGCAGAAGGTCCGTTTACGGACTGACTTTCGATAACGTCAGGATAAATCGTTCCTTGTGCCAAAAATTTAGCCCCTTCAATTTTATGAGATTCTTCATCAAAAACATGGATAAATTCATTTCCGATGATCTTTCTCTTTTGTTCAGGATCATCAACTCCTGCCAATTTTGATAGGAATCTTTCTGAAGCATCAACCAACTTAATGTTCATATGGAAGTGTTCTCCATAGTTCTCCATTACTTTTACATCTTCATTTTTTCTCAACAGACCCGTATCTACGAAGATACAAGTCAATTGGTCACCGATTGCCTTATGAATCAAAACAGCAGCTACAGAAGAGTCTACTCCTCCTGAAAGACCCAGGATTACTTTGTTGTCTCCTACTCTTTCTTTGATTTCAGCAACTGTTTTTTCGATATAGTTGGTTAGTTTCCAGTTTTTCTCTGCATCACAGATAGAGAAAACAAAGTTTTCAAGCATTTTACCGCCTTCTTCTGTATGAGAAACCTCCGGATGGAACTGAACACAATAAATTTGTCTTTCAGGGTTGGAAATAGAAGCGATAACTCCTGATTTGGCATTCAATTCAAAACCAGCTGGTAAATCCCCTACCTCATCAAAATGGCTCATCCAAACAATAGAATTTTGAGCGACTCCTTTTAGTAAGGCATTCTCTTTAATAATATCCAAATGAGCTTTTCCATACTCTCCTTTTTCTCCTTTATTTACTTTTCCACCTAAAACACGTGCTGTCAGCTGCATTCCATAACAGATTCCCAACACAGGAATTCCTTGTTCGTAGAGTTCTTTTTCAACCAAATGAGCGTTTTCTGCATTCACAGAACTTGGCCCACCGGAAAGGATAATCCCTTTTGGCTGTCTTTCTAAAATATCTTGTAAAGGTGTATTGTAAGGTAAGATTTCAGAATATACTCCCATCTCACGGATTCTTCTTCCGATAAGCTGATTGTACTGGGATCCGAAATCTAATATGATAATACCGTTGTTCATTTTTATAATTGATGATTGATAATTAATAATTGATGAAGTTTAGCCGTAAGTCACTTTCTAACTAAACTAACTGTTTTACAAAAAAAGACTTGGAAACGTTCCAAATCTTTTTTTATGATTTTTATTAAAACTTTCCGATGTCTTCTCTGTAGAAGCTATAGTCGAAGTGAACCGGAAGTGCATCTTCGTATACTTTCTTGCGGGCGTCTTCATAAGTAGCACCTGTAGCAACGAGATTAAGTACTCTACCTCCATTGGAAACCACTTTATCTCCTCTTCTTACAGCTCCGGCATATAATAGCTGGCTGTGTTTTACTTTATCTTCGTTTTTGATCTCAAAACCTGTTTCTATGTTTCTTGGATATCCTCCTGAACACATTACCAGACAAACTGCTTTTTCGTCTTTAAATTTAAGCTCAATGTCTTTTCCGTTCATACAATCGTTGATTACATCTAACAGATTGTTTTCCATAAGAGCCATTAATACCTGAGTTTCCGGATCTCCGAATCTCATATTGTATTCCAGAAGATAAGTTCCGTTCTTCGTTACCATCAATCCAAAGAAGATAATTCCTTTAAAGCTGAATCCTTCTTCTTTAAGACCATGAATAGTGGGCTCTAGGATATTCTTTTCGAAATCTGCCTGATGTTCTGCCGTAAACTCCGGGCTTGGAGCTACTGAACCCATACCTCCTGTATTAGGGCCTGTATCACCATTTCCGGCTTTTTTATAATCTTTTGCTGCTATACAAGGGAATAGTTTCTCACCATTAGAGAATGCAATGATAGAAGCCTCAAAACCTTGCAGATACTCCTCGATCACCAAACGGATTCCGGCATCTCCATAGATTCTGCGGATCATGAAATCATGGATCGTTGCTTCTGCTTCTTCCAAAGTATCACAGATTACTACTCCTTTTCCACCTGCTAAACCACTAGCTTTGATTACTAAAGGATATTCCTGAGTTTGTACATATTCTTTAGCATTGTTATATGAATCAAATACCACAGCTTTAGCTGTTTTAATATCATAGGTCTGCATAAATTTCTTAGAGAAAGCCTTACTTCCTTCCAGACTTGCTACTTTTTGATTCGGACCGAAAACTTTAAGATCATGCTTCTTAAATTCATCCTTTAAACCTGCTACAAGTGGTGCCTCAGGACCTACGATGGTAAGATCTACCTTCTCTTTAATAGCGAAATCTCTAAGTTCTTTAATTTCAGATAAATGAACATTTTTCCCTATTACATCAGTGGTAGCGTTTCCGTTAGCAAAAAACATTTTAGTAACTCTGGAGTCTTGATGAAGCTTTACTGCCAATGCAGATTCTCTTCCACCTTCACCTATGATTAATATTCTCATACTTTTATTTAATTAACTAGTCTATATTCTACAAATATATAATTTTGAATGCTATAAATACAATCTCAAAATTATTTTTTAATTCTATTTTAATTAGTGTAAAAAATGTCTAACCCCAGTAAACATCATCGGAATTTTGTGCTCATTGGCCGCTTCGATGCTGTCCTGATCTTTTACACTTCCTCCTGGCTGGATGATTGCTTTGATACCCTCCTGAGCGCAGAAATCTACGACGTCACGGAAAGGAAAAAATGCATCAGAAGCCAATACCAAATCTCCGGAGAATTTCTCTTTAGCTCTTTCGATCGCCTGCTGCGTAGCCCAGATTCTGTTAACCTGTCCGCCTCCGATTCCGAAAGCCTGAATTCCATTGGAAACAACAATCGCATTGGACCTAACGTACTTCACTACTCTCTGGGAGAAAAGCAATGCTTTTTTCTGTTCTTCTGTAGGCTGTACTTCAGTAACTACCTTGATATCATCAGAGAAGAAAGTATCGTTATCCTGAACAAGGATTCCACCGTCTATTTTCACCCATGTCTGTTTATCAGAAACAGGATTGACAATTTTTATAATTCTTAAATTTTTCTTCTTTCTTAAAACTTCTAAAGCTTCCTCATCAAAATCAGGAGCCATTACAATTTCAAGGAAAGTTTTATTTAATTCTTCAGCTGTTGCTGCATCGATCTTATAGTTCATAGCAACAATTCCGCCAAAGATAGAAACCGGATCACATTCAAAAGTCTTCTGATAAGTTTCCAGGGCTGAAGTTCCGATCGCCACACCACAAGGTGTAGAGTGTTTTACAGCACAACAAGCCATCTCTTCTTTGAATTCATTCACTACTTTCCAGCAAAGATCCATATCACGAAGGTTATTGAAAGAAAGCTCTTTACCTCCAAGTTGTTCGAAATCTTTCATTGCTCCGTTTTCGAAAGTAGAAACGTAGTAAGCTGCCGTCTGATGTGGGTTTTCACCATATCTTAAGTCAGATGCTTTTTTATAGGAAGCACTTAAATAAGTAGGATATTCTTCATCTAAAAGCATTCTTGAAATAGCAGCATCATAAGCAGAAGTAAGGTTAAATACTTTCCCTGCCAGTTTTTTACGGGTTTCGATATACGTATCCCCATTCTGCTCCATTTCAATTTTAACAGTTGAGTAATCCTCAACGTCAGTAATAACAGTAACAGAGTCAAAGTTTTTAGCCGCTGAACGAAGCATTGATGGACCTCCGATATCAATAAACTCTACCTTTTCATGTAAAGAAATGTCTTTGTTTACATTTTCAAAGAAAGGGTAAAGGTTGACGATCACCATATCGATTAAACCAATTCCGTACTCTTGAACTGTTTTCATGTGTTCTTCATTGGAACGAACAGCTAATAATCCACCGTGCACTTTCGGATGTAAAGTCTTTACTCTACCATCCAGCATTTCAGGAAAATCGGTTACCTCATCAATCTGAATCGGATTTAAACCAGCCTCTTTCAAATGCTTGAATGTCCCTCCGGTAGAAATCAGCTCATAATTCTGGGCTTCCAAAAACTGCGCAAATTCGATTAATCCGCTCTTGTCAGAGACACTGATTAAAACTCTCTTTTTACTCATTTTACTTTCATTTTTTTACTTTTCACAGTTATTTCAAACTGTATTTCCGGTCTTTCACCTCCGGATTTACTTTTTATTTTACTTAGATTTTTTTACACAAATTTTACAAATTCGGAAATAGAAGGATCATTCTTAAAACTTCTTAGAATCAACATCATTTATAAAACTCACAACTCCATTCATGAAAACTTTTTGATCGTCCCACATCGCAAGATGACTTCCATTTGGACAATAAAGGTATCTCCCTTTTTTCACCAATTTGCTTTGTTCTTCCATCGCTTTTGGATCCATCGTGTCATATTTTGCACCAATCATTAAGGTAGGAATATTAATTTCAGGCAGTCTTTTTTTAATATCCCAATTGGCTAAACGTCCACTAATCCCAAATTCACTCGGTCCCTGCATCAATGTGTACACATTTTCATTAGAATGTTTTATTGCGCGATTTACTCCATCCGGCCATTCCTTCAAACGACAAATATGCTGATTATAAAAGTTGGGAATAAGCAACTCCATATAACGTGGATTACCAAAATCTTTTTTTGCCTCGATTGCTCTTATTTCTTTCAGGACTTCCGGCTTCATCTGTTTTCCTAAAACTTCATCTCCATATTTACCATATTCCGGGGCACTTGCCATCATATTGGCAACCATTAATCCTTTTAAATTTTTCTGATATTTCAGAGCATATTCCATCGCTAAAATTCCACCCCATGAATTACCTAAAACATAAAAATTGGATTTGTCTGCCCCAATCGCTTTTCTCACCTGCTCAACTTCATCTACAAAACGATCTGTGGTCCAAAGTCTGTCATCTTTCGGCTGATCACTGTAATAAGATCCCAATTGATCATATTCATAAAACTCAAAACCCTCTTTCTGGAAGAAAGTTTCAAAGCACTCCATATATTCGTGGGTCATCCCCGGACCTCCATGCAGAAGCAAAACTTTGATCTTTGGATTATTCCCGAAACGTTTTGTCCATACTTTAAAATTTCCAACAGGTGTTGTGATCGGAATCATCTTCACACCTCCTGACTCAATCGAATCCCCATAACTAAAATAGTTTTGGAGGGTTGTTTCCTTATCTTTCGTCGCAACCTTGTTACAAGAAAACATGATGAAAATTGTCAAAAAAGAAATAACGATTCTTGTTGTCATTTTTGTTGGTTTTTATTGATGGCTAATTTCCTAATACTTTATTAATTGCTATTGGAAAAATTTCATATTCGACCAAATGTACTTTTTCAGCTAATGTTTCTGGTGTATCATTTTCAGTCACTTCAAATGATTTCTGAAGAATCGCTTGCCCTTCATCAATTCCCGGAGTTACAAAATGTACTGTTGCACCACTTTCTTTTTCTTTAGCTTCAATAACTGCATTGTGAACATTCATGCCCCACATTCCTTTTCCACCATACTTAGGCAATAATGCAGGATGTATATTAATTATTTTACCATTCCAGTTTTCACAAAACTCAGGTTTCAGAATAGATAGGAATCCCGCTAGTACAATGAGATCTGTATTCTCAGGGATTACTGTACTCAATTCGCTACTGAAGTTTTTTCCCCTCGGAATAAGTATGTTTTCTATATGATGATTTTTTGCCCTTTCCAGTCCGTAGCATTCTCTGTCTGCAACAACTAAAGAAACTTTTGCATTCTGGATTTCTCCATTATCAATCGTATCTAAAATTCTTTGAAGATTGGTTCCGGAACCTGAAACGAGTACAACGATGTTTTTCATGTTATTAATGTAACAATGTATCAGTCTAACAATGTAACAATGAATTCAATTGGTACACTGGTACATTGATCAATTGTTATATTGCTAAGTTTATTTTCTCGCTTCCTTCTGTAATTTCTCCGATTTCGTAAGCATCATCTAACAGATGTAATACTTTTTCAGCATGTTCAGGATCTACTACTACGATCATCCCTACTCCCATATTGAATGTTCCGAACATTTCTTCACGGGCTACTCCGCCTCTTTTTTCCAATTCAAGCATGATACTTGGAATTTTAATTTTTGAAGCATCAATAGAAGCACATAAACCTTCAGGAATAATTCTTGGAATGTTTTCGTATAAACCACCTCCGGTAATGTGAGCTATTCCGCCTACTTTTACTTCCCCCAGAACTTTATGGATATCTTTATAGTATAATCTTGTCGGAACTAAAAGCGTTTCATATAATGGTTTTCCTTCAAATTCTTCTTCAAAATCAGGGAATACTTTTCTTACCAGTGAAAATCCATTGGAATGGAATCCTGAGCTTGGTAATGCTATAATCTTGTTCCCTGGTTTTATTTTAGAACCGTCAATAATCTGGTCTTTTTCAACAATTCCTACACAAAATCCAGCCACATCATAATCTCCGGGTTTGTACATCCCTGGCATTTCAGCAGTTTCTCCACCAATCAATGCACAGTTATTGTCTTTACATGCAGCTACCATTCCTAGGACAATTTCCGCAGCAATTTCAGAGTCTAATTTTCCACAAGCCAGGTAATCTAAAAAGAACAATGGTTTTGCACCGTGACAAAGAATATCATTAGCACACATTGCAAAACAATCTATTCCGATAGAATCATATTTCTTAGAGTCCAAAGCCACTTTAAGCTTTGTACCCACTCCATCAGTTCCTGAAACCAATACGGGGTTTTTATAACCACCGATCTCGTAGAAAGCACCAAAACTTCCCAAATGATTCAATACATTGGAATTATGGGTTTCACCAACCGCTTTTTTGATCTTATCAACGGTTTTGTATCCTTCTTCTTTGTCTACTCCTGCCGATTTGTACGTGTTGCTCATGTTTACTTTTAGAAATTTTATTTCAAACTTTTTATACCCTTTTAGAAAATAAAAAAGCCGACAATCTTAGTAGATTATCGGCCAGTATTTTATCTGAGAATTTTAGAGCCCACAGTTTTCCCTTTTATTGAAAAACATTCTTTGAAAGTGGACTGAATTTTCATCTCTTTTCTTTTTGCAAAAATAGTAATTTTAAATTAAAATTCAAACCTATTTTTCCAAGATTGTTTCAATAGCAGAAACTTTAATAATTTTTTCTCTTAACTCATTGTCTTTTTCTTCGTTAGAGATTTTTTGAGCCACTTTATCAAAATTGTCATTAAAGAAAGGAAGAGAAAAGGTTTCTACAATATTTCCTCCATGAGATGGGAAACGCTTGGTAGCTGCTTCCAAAACTCCGGCTCCGCCTCTTCCACCAGGTGATGCAGACATTAAAAGCATAGGAACTTCACTCCAAACTGTTCTGTCTTTAATTCTGGAAACCCAGTCAAACACATTTTTAAAAGCGGTAGAATAAGTACCGTTGTGTTCCGGTAAAGAAACCAAAAGTAAATTGGCACTATCAATTTTTGCTGCAAAGTCTTTTGCTTCCTGAGGAACACCACCTGTCAATTCTCTTTCATGTTTATAAATAGGCATCTCAAAAGGATTTAAGTCAATCACTTCTACTTCTGCATGGTCTCCAAACATTGATGCTGCATAGGTAACCAGATGCTTATTCATGGATGCCTCGGAATTGCTTCCTGCTATTGCTAAAATTTTCATTCTATTTATTTTTTAAGTGTACAAATTTAATTTTTATTTCAAATAAGAAGGTAATTCCATAGGAACTTCCATCAATAATATTTCGGTATCTTCAATAGCTTCGATATTAAAGCTCTGCGTATCCCAGATTCCTAAGCCGTCTCTTTCATTTAAAATTCGATCTCCCACTTTGGCACTTCCTTTCAATACGAATGCGTACACTCCGTTTCCTTTTTTGTTTAAAACATAGTTTTTACCGTTTCCTTTTGTAAAGTTGGCCAGGTTAAACCATGCATCCTGATGAATCCAGACTCCATCGTCGTTTTTATTCGGTGAAAGGATTTGCTGAAATCCGTTAATCTTCTCATCTTCTTTAATACTTTTCTGATCATAGCGAGGTTCTACATTGAGCGCTCTCGGAAAAACCCAGATCTGTAAGAATTTTACTTCTTCATCTTTGTTTTTATTATATTCACTATGCTGAACACCTGTTCCCGCACTCATCACCTGGATTTCTCCTTTTTTGATTACGGCAGTCGTTCCCATGGAGTCTTTATGTTCCAAATCTCCCTCCAATGGAATAGAAATAATCTCCATATCCCTGTGCGGATGTGCTCCAAAACCCATTCCCTGAGAAACGGTGTCGTCATTCAATACTCTTAACACACCAAAATTGGTTCTCTCAGGATTTTGATAATTCGCAAAACTGAAGGTGTGATAACTATTTAACCAACCATGATTAGCATGGCCTCTTGAATCTGATTTATGATATACTGTTTTCATATTGTGATTAATTATGGTACAAATGTACGGAGTGTGAAGATGACAAATATTGATGTAAGGTAAGAAAGAATGGGTGATAGTGAGGTTCGGGTTCGATAGATTTTGCGTGAACGAAAAAAATAGAAGCGGGCTAAACCCCGCTTCTATTAATTTTTTAGTATTTCTAAAATGGACTAAAGCCCATTCCTTGATATGTTCCTTTTTATAACTATGGAAAACTATTAATCATTCAGCCTCCAACTTCCCGCTTCTAACTCCTAATCTCTATCCATTAAAAATGAACTTGTTTAATCTCCTCTTCAATTTCCTTAGGTGTTTCATCATCTGACTTAATAAAAATCATGGTGAGAATAGCTCCTAACAACATGCACCCTCCTCCTACAACAATATAATCGATAGCATAGTTTCCAAACACTTTACTTACAATAGGGCCTCCGAAAAGACCATTAATAATCTGCGGAATAACGATAAAGAAATTGAAGATGCCCATATACACTCCCATTTTCCTTTGTGGAATCACTTCAATCAGCATGGCGTAAGGCATTGCCAAAATACTTGCCCAGGCAAATCCTAAGCCTACCATTGAAATCCACAGCAGATTGATATCTTTGATAAAATACATGGAAATCAGTCCCAGTCCTCCAAATGCCAAAGCAAAGGCATGGGTCTGTTTTTTTCCTATTTTCTTAGCGATTGGAGTCAGCAGAAAAGCAAATGGAATTGCCCAGAAATTATAATAAGCAAACAATTCTCCGGTCAAATCTCCTGCGTTATTAAATGCAACGGAATGCGTATCTTTAGGAGAGAGCCCGAAATGATGAGTGGCCAGAGCACTTGTGGTAAATACCCACATGGTAAAAAGAGCAAACCATGAAAAAAACTGTACGATTCCCAATTTTTTCATCTGTGGTGGGATACTGGCAAAGTCTTTGAAAATATCCGTAAACCTGGAAGGTTCTTCAACGACTTCTTTACCATCTTCAAATTCTGCAAACTGTTTAGGAGAATATTCTTTAGTAGTAAAAATAGTATATAAAATGGTCAGCAAAAGAAATCCGGCTCCTACATAAAAAGCATAAATCACATTATCTGCAACAAAGCCTTCCGGTGCCTCATTAGATACTCCCAATTTTGTAAGCCAACTTGGCAAATAGGATCCTATTACAGCTCCGATCCCGATCAGTATCGTCTGAACTGAAAACCCCAGCGTTCCCTGATGTTTTGGCAGCATATCACCTACCAAAGCACGAAAAGGCTCCATGGCAACATTAATTGAAGCATCCATCATAGCCAGAAACAGTACTGCTAATAACAATACATTGGCAGCCATCATGTGTGTAGCAGAAGCTGCATTGGGAAGCAATACAAGACCAATAGCACATAAAACAGCACCAATCAGAAAATACGGTTTTCTTCTTCCCAGAGGGCTCCAGGTATTATCACCCATATGTCCGATAATAGGCTGAACGATGAGCCCGGTAACAGGAGCTACCAGCCAGAACCACGAAAGCTCATGTACATCTGCTCCAAAATTAGCAAGAATCCTACTGGCATTACCGTTTTGAAGTCCGAATGCCATCTGAATTCCTAGAAACCCCATACTCATATTGATAATCTGGGGCATGGATAGATTCGGTTTTATTTTTTTCGCCATTGTGCAGTAGGGTATTATTTTGTTGTTTTTAATTGCTGTATAAAAACATCTTCGATAGGTGCTTTTTCAGCAACAACTTTATCTACAATATCATTGGGAACTGTCATAGAGAGAACGTACTGCTTTACCTTCCAGTCACCATTTATTTTTTCAAGAACACCGGAACCTCTGCAAATTTTCATCTGAGTATCCAATAACTCATCAAACCATGCCATTTTCCTGTCTTTACTAAAATAGATATTTCTTTTTAGAGCTGTAAAATTCCAGGTTCTCTTTTTATCAAAATGAGGTTTTGCCCAAATCATAAAAGCTTTTTTATCCCAAACTTCTGTAGCATCTGTTCCGATAAATGTAGATTCATCAGCAAAATAATTAAAGTAATGGGTAAAATCAGCTTTCGCTGCGGCTGCATTAAAACCGTCAAGCATCGTATTGATCAAGGCTTTATCTTTTTCAAATCCGGAATTTTTTGATTGTGCAGAAATCCCAATGCTTCCGCATAGAAAAAGCATTAGTGTATAAATGATTGTTACTCTTTTCATATTTTAAAATTAAGTAAATAAATGGATTGATGTTATTTTTGAAGTTCGATAATCATGGAACTTTTTGCCGGTATAGCTAAGGTTTTCTCCAAAGACAGTTCTTTCCCTGAAAGAATTTCTTTTCCTTTTTGAACTGTTCCCAAAGATTCAGCAAAACGTTTCAGATCGAGAGTCTGTTCCTTTTCATTACTGTTGACTATAACCATTACACTTTCTTTTTCATTATACCTGAAATATACGAAAACATTGTCCTGGGGAATATAGTTTTTAGTTTTTCCTGTATGAATCACTTCTTTTCCTTTTCTCCAGTTGAGTAGTTTTTGAGAAAACTCATAGAACTCTTTCTGTTCTGCAGTTTGGGTAGCAGTATTGAAAGCATTTTGCGGATCCGATTTCCATCCTCCGGGAAAGTCTCTACGAATATCAGCATCGCCACCTGTTTTTTTATCCCCTCTCATTCCAATTTCGGAACCATAATAAATCTGCGGAATTCCACGCACCGTTGAAATTACAGTAAGTGCCATTTTATATGCTTGTGGATTGGCTTTAAAAATTTCATTCCATCGTTCCGTATCATGGTTTTCAAAAAAAACCATCACATTATTGATATCCGGATAGAGAAAGTCACTGGTGAATACATTATACAATTTATTCAATCCGCTATCCCAACCTTCTTTTTCATTAAATGCTTTGGGCATATCTCCATATAACATGAAATCCATAACCGATGGCAGGTTCGAATTATAATGAGCCGCTTCTCCCGTTTTGGAATCTTTCTGCCATGCTGAAATATAGCCCGCCGTATTGAGCCACGTTTCTCCAACAATATTAAATTTCGGATATTCATCCGTGATGGCTTTAGCCCATTTTGCCATAGCTTCTTTATCATTGTATGGATAGGTATCTACACGAAATCCCCCCAATTCAGCATATTCGATCCACCAGATAGCATTTTGAATCAGGTATTTCAGAACTAAAGGATTTTTTTGATTGATATCCGGCATAGTGGTATCAAACCATCCGTCCAGGGCATATTTTTTATCGATTTCCGAAGCATTGGTATCGAATTGAGTAGTCGTTTTATAGTTAGAACGGTAAAAGCCTTTTTCCCCCTCATCAAACCAATGAATCCAGTCTTTGGTAGGAAGGTCTTTAATCATCCAATGGGATACTCCCCAGTGATTCGTCACATAATCCAGCACCAATTTCATTTTTCTCTTATTTAACTCACGGGACAGCTCACGGTATTCTTCGTTGGTCCCATAACGGCCATCGATTTTATAAAGATCCGTCTGTGCATATCCGTGGTAAGAATAGACTTTTTCATTATCTTCAGTAACCGGTGTCAACCACACTGATGTAGCCCCTAAATTTTGAATATAATCCAGATTGTTGATAATCCCACGAAGGTCTCCGCCATGTCTTCCGTTGGGAAGTTTTCTGTTTGCTTTTTCAATCAGATCGGGACGTGAGTCGTTTTTTTCATCCCCATTGGCAAAACGATCCGGCATAATCAGATACATAACATCTTTAGAACTAAAAGATTCACGATCGGCTGAACCACTTTGTCTTGGTTTTAACTCATAGGTATAAGATCCAATTTTTTTCTTTCCTTTTTTAATATTGATTTTAAATGCAGGAACATTAATTTCATTGGTGTTTACTGTAACGAAAACATAATTAGGGTTTTCAACTTTCCGGATGTCTTTTATCTGAATGCCGTCCGAAAGCTCAATTTCATTGTCTGCAAGCCCCTTCCCATACACCAGTATCTGAAGTTCAGGGTTTTTCATTCCTTTCCACCAGAAGGCAGGTTCTACCCTTTCTACTGTTTTTAGTTGTGAAAAAGCAAATGAAGCTGCTGAAAGAGCCCATATCACGTATATTTTTTTCATAATGGATTGGTTTAAAAAAACCTTACAGGAATAAATCACCTGTAAGGTTATGGTTTAAGTTCAAGCTTAAAATTACTTCACTGGTTTGATGGAAATTGCAAAACCTCCACTTCTCGCCATTTTAAAATTGATTTTAGACTTGCTTGTAATTTGCTTTTTGTAGATATTATAGCTTTGTGGATTATCAATATAATCAGCATCTTTTCCATCTTCATAAATCGTTGCTTCATATTTTTGACCTTTATCCAGGAAAGAGAAATCTACAGTGTATTCACGTTTGTTTTCATCGGTAATACCACCCACAAACCAGTTTTCAGTTCCTTTAGCTTTTCTGGCTGTTACAACATAATCTCCAGGTTCTGCTGCTAATATTTTAGTATCATCCCAATCCGCTGCTACATCTTTAATAAACTGGAAAGCATCCATATGCTTTTTATAGTTTTCAGGTAAGTCTGCAGCCATCTGAAGCGGCATATACATCGTAACATAAAGTGCCAATTGTTTCACCAAAGTCGTTTTCACAAAACGAGTATCACCAGGGAAATAATAATCCAGCTTAGTCTGGAAAATTCCCGGGGTATAATCCATTGAACCACCCATCCATCTCGTGAATGGTAAAATAGTCTGGTGATCCGCGTTGTTTCCGCCAAATGCTTCATATTCCGTTCCACGTGCTGCTTCTGCAGAAATATAGTTCGGATACGTACGGCTTTCTCCCGTAGGACGTACAGATTCATGAGAATTGATCATGATTTTATAGTCATTCGCTTTTTCTGCAATTCTATAATAATGATTGATCGTCCACTGAGAATAATGATGCTCTCCTCTTGGAATAATATCTCCTACATATCCAGTTTTCACAGCATCATATCCATATTTGTTCATCAGCTGGAATGCCTTATCAGACCATCTTTCGTAATTCGTTGCCGAACCTGATGTTTCATGGTGCATGATCAGTTTGATTCCTTTAGAATGAGCATATTCATTTAACATTTTGATATCGAAATCCGGATAAGGGGTAATGAAGTCAAAAACAAATTCTTTGGAATGACCAAACCAATCTTCCCAACCGATATTCCAGCCTTCAATTAAAAGTCCCTGGAAACCGTTTTCAGCGGCAAAATCAATATATTCTTTAACTTTTGTATTGTTTGCTGCATGTTTTCCGTTAGGGGTTAATTTGGTAAAATCGGTTTTACCTAAATGAACGTTTTCTGCCGTAGAATAGGCCCATTGGGATTTCCCGATGATCATTTCCCACCAAACACCCATGTATTTTGTAGGATGAATATATGAAGTATCTTTATATTTTGTAGGTTCATTAAGATTAAAAATCATCTTTGAATCCATCACTTCTTCAGCTTTCGGTGAAACGATAATCGTTCTCCAAGGGGTAACTGAAGGCGTCTGAATATATCCTTTAGCTCCCTGCCTATCGGCCGTAAGATGCGTTTTGAATTTAAAATTCTGAGCATCTACCTCTAAATGTGATGCCGGGTAATCCAGAACAGCTGCTTCTGCAACATTCACATATAACGGATTCTTTCCTTCTTTTTTTAACATTAAAGGCGACTGAACTGCATTTTTAACCAATGACTGAGAAGCATTGGCATCAAAGGCTTTATCCCATTTTGCCGGAATTTCAGAGATTCTAGTTTCCTGATACTGATATTCCTGGGAATCATAATCAGCTACAATCCACCATGCCTTCATATCAGTAGGGAAATCAATTTCAGAATCCTCTTCTCTGATGACAAAATAATTAAGGTTTTTCTGTTGTGGGAATTCATATCTGAATCCTAATCCATCATTGAATAATCTGAATTTCACCACAATACTTCTGTCTGTAGAAGCCTGGTTAAGCGTAACCGCTAATTCATTATAATGGTTGATATAGTTTTTCTTTTCTCCAAGAACAGGTTGCCATGTTTCATTTTTGGAATCCCTTTTCTCTTCTGTTTTTGTAAAACCATTGTTCAGATCAAATTTTGCATCTTCAGATTTTGCAATTTCAGAGGCAAATTTGATAGCTGAGTCTTTAAATAATCTCAATCCTAATTTAGAATCTTCAACAACAACCGCTCCGTTATATTTTAAGTTATAATAAGGAACCCCCTGCTTTAACTGAAAGTTCATTTCAAACTTTCCGTCCGGTGATTTTAAAGTTTGTGCATTAACGCCTGCGAACATCATTGAGAACAATAAAGCTCCAACTGTAATTTTCTTCATAATGACTATTTATAAGTTTTAAAAATAAGTAAAGTGTTGCCCAAAAGCAACACTTTGCTATAAAAATTAAATTAAGATTTGTTATAAAGGCTGTATTTTATAAACGCCTAACTTTAAATCAACAGAAATTTTATAATTTCCTCCTGTTCCATCAAATTTAATATTTCCATTGCTGTCTTTAGGTCCAAGATAGCCTGTATTACCAGCACTTTCTATATTTCCCCAATCTAAACTTCCCCAACTCTGCTGTCCTAAAAATTTAAATTCTGAAGCTGCAGCAAGAGTAGTTGTATATTCAAATTTTCCGTCGCCAAGATTCGTCATTGCAATAGCATTAGCTACATCCCAACCGTTAACAGTTCCTACGATGTACAAATTAGCAGGATTCCAAACATTGACAGAAGAAGGAGAAACAACAATACTTTTTTGTGCTGGATCCGCATTAATAGCTATTTTGTACATTCCCGTCGTTCCTGTAAATTGGATATTTTCAGAAGGTGCAGCCACTAAATTAGGAGACCAGGTTTTAAAATATTTGTAATCATTATTCATTCCCGTTGCATCCAAACTATAGTTTAAAGGAGACCATGCCTGCTGACCTAAGAATCTGAAAGATTTACCATTTTCCAAATAAGTATAGATGGTTGAAAAATTATCTTTCTTGTATAATAATTTAGCATTTACCTCACTCCAGCCTACTGATGAAGCATCACCTACCAGATAAAAAGAAGGAAGTTCTGTTATATACGGAGTTACCGTTAGAGCAATCACATTAGAATAATAGGTTCTATAATTAGGTATCTCTGATTTTAAACGAACTTCGATTTGAGTGGGAGCAGCAGTACCAACTCCCATAGATAAAATGATTGTATTAAGCTCTTCAACAGTGAGTGAACGTTTAGTTAATCCCCCTTCAATTACAGTTAATTTTGGAGATGCAAAATCTGACCCTTTTAATGCAAACTCTAAAGAATTACTAATTTCAAGGTTGATTCCATAATTAGAATTAACCCATTCAAAAGTTATTGCCTTATCATCATTATTATCACTTTCCAATACTACAGAAGTTACATCAGATTTTAAGGAAGGAGGAGTTCCTTCTCCTATAACTGTTTTATCGTCATCCTCACAAGAGTACAGTAAAAATCCTAAAATGAGAACGAATGATATTTTAAATATATTTTTCATGTTTAAAATTTAATAAGAAATTAATACCCAGGATTTTGTTTCAAATTAGGATTTGCCTGCAATGCCGAAACAGGAATTGGAAATACATTATAATTAGCAGAAATAGAAGTTCCGTTTAAAACCCCTCCTTTCCAAGGCCATAAATAAGTTGCCCCTGTAAATCTTCCATATCGAATTAAATCCTGTCTTCTTACTCCTTCTAAACCAAGTTCTCTACCTCTCTCATCTAATATGTTCTGCAATGAAATATTTGATAAAGGATTTGCATTAGCTCTTGAACGTATTAAATTAACATAAGTAAGTCCTTGCGGAATAGTAGCAGTGGACGCTCCTCTAAGCGCACATTCAGCGTAGATAAGATAAGTATCTGCCAATCTAAACAATGGAAAGTCTGTGGAAGAAAATGCAGTTACATTTCCAGTACCATCGGTATTTCTATTGGTATATTTAATTGACGGATAGCCATCCGTCCATTCTTTGTAATCTGTCATCTCATAATTATGTCCTGTTGTCCAAAAAAGACGAGCTCTTGTATCGCTAGTACTGGCAAGTTCTGCTGCACTGGAACCAAAAAGACCATACCATGCTTTCGTAGCTCTATGTCCTCCCCAACCTTCAGTAGCGCCATAAGTTGCTAAATTCATTGTCGTAGAATTCAAATTACCATTCACAATATAAGTAGTATTACCAAAACTTTGAGATGAAGTAGCATCTGCGATTAATGGAAAAATAATTTCTTTTGATGTATTGTTATCTGCTCTAAAGTTTTTAATGAAGTTTGACTCTAGTTGATATTTCCCGCTAGCGATTACTTTTGCAGCATACGTAGCTGCATCATTATATCTCGCAGTTCCAGTGTATACTTCAGCATTTAAATAAAGTTTTGCCAACAGCATTTCTACAACAGCCTGATTAGCTCTTCCATAAGTATTGGATGGTGCAATTTTCGCTTCAATATCTTTAAGTTCAGATTCCACGAAATTAAAAAGCTCAATTCTGGACGCTTCCGGAAGTGGTGTTAAAGTTTCAAAAGTATCATCATTAACTAGTGGTCCCTTACCGAAAAAGTCAATTAGATAATAATAAGATAATGCTCTTAAAAAACGTAATTCACTAATATACTGATCTTCGTTAGGTACCTCTACTTTATTTTTAAGGATCAGGATTAGGTTCGTAGTTTGTGGTATTGTATAATAAATTCTATCATAAACATATTTAAAAAATTTATTATTTGAATTCCATCCTGTAGTAGTCGTTAATTGATCCAGACCATTATCTCCCCAACGGTTTTTCATTCCATCTGCTGTAAAATCATTAAGATTTACTAAACCTCTGATAAATGGGGATTCTCCAGCATTGGCTCCAGCGATATCAGAATCACCCGGACCACTTACACTTGAAAGTGCAAATGTAGAATACATTCTGGATAGAAGCCCTTCCATAGCATTGGGATCCCTTATTAGAAGCTCCTCCAAAGTCAGGTCAAACTTTGGCTGTGTTTCTAAATCATTGGTACAAGAAGCAAAAAGCAACCCCACTGCTAATAAACTATATATTTTTATTTTTTTCATTATTGTTCAAATTAAAAGTTAAAATTAAATCCAACTGTATAAATCCTTGGTCTTGGATAGAAATTATTATCAATTCCGCCAAAGTTTTCCGGATCCTGGCCTTTATATTTTGTAATAATAAAAGCATTATTCACAGATCCATATACTCTCAAACTCACTTTATTTCCAAAAATATTTTCAATATTATATCCTAAGGTTACATTATCTAATCTTAAAAAAGATGCATCATGCAAGAAGTAATCTGAGAAATACATATTATCAGTTGGCTGTATTAAATTAGGGGAATATTGTCCATTACTGAAATCCAACAAATTACTTAGGTGCTCTGAATTAGGTGTTCTTGCCTGATTAACAAACCCTTGTGCAACATGTCTTCCATCATATACTTTTCCACCAATTTGTCCTCTAAAATTAGCCGTAAGATCCCAGTTTTTATAATTTAAACTTGTACCAAATCCAAAAGTAAAGTTGGGAATTAATTGAGCATTATATCGATCCTCATTCGTAATTTTACCATCCCCATTTCTATCTACAAAAGTGTCAGCAATTGGATTTCCATTAGTATCATAGACTTGCTCAAACACCCATGCCGAATTAGGTTGCAGCCCCACTACATGATAAGCAATATTGACTCCTGTACCAACCGGTAATCCTCCTCCTGCTGAAATCCTATCATAGTATCCCAATTCTAATATTTTTCCCTTATTGTAAGATAAGTTACCAAACACATTCCAGTTAACGTTTTCTGTTTTAATAGGATTAACATTCAAATTCATTTCAACCCCTCTGTTACGTAAAGAACCAACATTTCTAACAATTTCGTTTGTTAATCCCTGACCTGGAGGTACTGGTGACTTCAATAGTAGATCTGTAGATTTTCTATCATACAAATCAATACTTCCTGAAACAATATTTCCTCTAAATAAACTAAAATCAACCCCAATATTCCAGCTGGTTGTCGTTTCCCATTTTAAATCAGGATTAAAACCTAATGCTGAATAAATATTAAATCCTGGAAGATATTGAGAGTTTTCACTTCCTAGAGAAAATAAGGGTCTTGATGGATAAAAGCCTCCTGCAGGTCCCGTTATATCTTGCTGCCCTGTTTGACCCCAGCCTATTCTCAGCTTTAATTCTTTTACAGCTGTAGAATTTTTCAGGAATGATTCTTCCTGCATTTTCCAGGCAAAAGCTGCAGAAGGAAAATAACCCCATTGGTTATTAAACCCGTTAAATAACGAGGAAGCATCTGCTCGGAGTGATGCTGTGAACAAATATTTATTTAAAATATCAATATTTGTTCGTCCAAAGAATGATTGTAAATTAAGGTGGTTAAAATATCCAAACGTAGGGTTAGCCCTATTCGGTTGTGGAATACGAAGGCCACTTCCTGAAGGATCTGCATAAAATTGTTCTTTATTACCATCATATCTAAAGTCCTGGTAAGAATATCCTCCTTGTATTAAAAAGTTGGTGAAGAAATCATTAATTTTTCTAGTGTAAACTAAATAGGCATCTAAATTTCTATTGTTGGTAAACTGATTTTCAGCATAAGCTAAACCAGGATTATAAATTATGTCATTTAGAGAATTATAAGTCAAATTAATAACCGAATTTCTTGCATTATTATCATAGGTCTCCCGAATCTTCGTTCTGGAAGATTCAATTCCCATATTAACAACAGCTCTTAAATCTGGAAGAAAATGAAACTTATAATCCAATTCAATATTTCCTAAAAATCTATAGGTATTTTCAGGACGATGTCTTTGCATTAATAATCCTAAAGGATTAGAGTCGTAAGTCAAATTCTCTACACCATTAGCTCTATAAAAATTTTGATAATAGCCCCCAAAATAGTTTTGTCCTGCAGCTTGCCCCCAGACATCTCTACTATAAACTGGTTGTGTGGGATTTCTTGATAACGCAGAGCCAATAACACCCCCTGCATCTACCGTATTCTTATCTATTTTATATCCTTTTGCATTAATGTCAACCTTCAAGTGTTTATCAAAAAAGGTAGGGGTAATGCGTAAGGCTGCAGAATATCTTTCTAAATCATCATTTCTTACAACTCCTTCCGCTCTATTATAACCTAAAGATAAACGTATTGGTAATCTTTTAAATAAATTTCCGGATGCACTAAAGTTATTATCTGTTGATACCGATGTTCTATAAACAACATCCTGCCAGTTAGTATCAAAAATCCTTCCCATTGTAGTAGGATTATCCGGACTTCCTCCTACTCCTAGTTTCCATACATCGTTAGGGAAGTAGCTTTTAATAAAGTTGACATATTGACCAGAATCCATTACATCAATATACTTTGTTACTTGTCCTACAGAAACATTGGTACTAAAACTCATTTTTAACCTACCTCCACCTGATTTGGTCTTGATCAGAATAACACCATTGGATGCCCTTGCCCCATAAATTGCGGTTGCTGAAGCATCTTTTAGTATAGAAAAAGATTCGATATCATTTGGGTTAATTAATGCAAGAGGGTTCTGAATACCTGCCGGATTAGTAGAATCAAGAGGAATTCCATCAATTACAATTAATGGATTATTAGATGCACTAAGAGAAGCCCCTCCACGAATCCTAATATTAGGAGCTGAATCAGGAGAACCACCAGCAGTAGTAATTCTAACACCCGGTGCTTTACCCTGAATAAGCTGATCAGCCGAAACAATAGCTCCTTTATTAAAATCTTTTTCAGTAACAGCCGTAACAGAACCTGTTAAATCTGTCTTTTTCTTTGCACCAAATCCAATCAGAACAACTTCTTCGATCTTTTTTTCCTTGGTAGCTGTATCTTTTATTTGCGCATGCATCACTGTACTAGCCAATAAAAATGCGGGCGCAATTTTTAATACCGTTGTAAAATTTTTCACAATATTGTTTTTATATAAGTTTCGTTTTTGTAAGTAATACTGGCACGAGGCCAGTCTTGCAATTTATAAAAAAAATGTAATTATCATAAATTTAATGAAAATTAAGATAATTTTATGTAAATTAAAACCCTTTCAAAAATCAAATATCTGTTTTCCATATACTTATATTAAATTATGCAATACATAACATGTGTTATTTTTCAATCGAAAGTTAAACAAATGTTTAACTAAATGCAACATAAGTTTTATAATGGTTCGGATTCATCCCATATTGCGATAAACAATCTTATATTTCAAGAGATAATCCGTATCTTTGCAGCCAAATTATTACTATAAATGTCAAACAGAAAGATGATTACGGCAGCTTTGCCTTATGCAAACGGACCGGTTCATATAGGACATTTGGCAGGTGTTTATATTCCTGCGGATGTTTACGCAAGATTTCAGAGAAGATCAGGAAAAGACGTCGCGTTTATCTGTGGTTCAGATGAGCATGGAATTCCTATTACCATCAGAGCCAAAAAAGAAGGAGTTACCCCTCAGGATATTGTGGACAAATACCATGAAATCATTAAAAAATCTTTTTCAGACCTGGGAATTTCATTTGACGAATACTCCAGAACTACTTCCAAAAAACATTATGAAACCAGTCAGGACTTCTTCAAAGTTCTTTATGAAAAAGGTAAATTTACTGAAGAGGTTTCTGAACAATATTTTGATGAGCAGGCTGGAGAGTTTTTGGCTGATCGCTATATCGTAGGAACATGTCCCAATTGTGGCAATGAAAATGCATATGGAGACCAGTGTGAGAAATGTGGTTCTACCCTTTCCCCTTCAGAATTGATCAATCCGAAATCCATGCTTAGCGGAAATGTTCCGATTCTTAAAGAAACCAAAAACTGGTACCTTCCTTTAAATGAATATGAAGATTTTTTAAATGAGTGGATTATTGAAGGACATAAAGACGACTGGAAGCCTAATGTTTATGGTCAGGTAAAATCATGGTTAAATGATGGACTGAAGCCTCGTGCTATGACCAGAGACCTCAACTGGGGAGTTCCTGTTCCGCTTCCGAATGCAGAAGGCAAAGTACTTTACGTATGGTTTGATGCACCGATCGGATATATCTCTTTCACCAAAGAATGGGCTGAGAAAAACGGAAAAGACTGGAAAGACTACTGGCAAAGTGAAAATAGTGACCTGATTCATTTTATAGGAAAAGATAATATTGTATTCCACTGTATTATTTTCCCCGCTATGATGAAAGCTCACGGAGACTATATTATGCCTAAAAATGTTCCGGCATTTGAGTTCCTGAATCTTGAAAATGATAAAATATCGACTTCAAGAAACTGGGCAGTTTGGGCTCATGAATATGTGGAAGATTTCCCTGGACAACAGGATGTATTAAGATATGCTCTGCTTTCTTCTGCTCCTGAAACCAAGGATAATAATTTTACATGGAAAGATTTCCAAACTAAAAATAATTCTGAACTGGTAGGAATTTTTGGTAACTTCATTAATAGAGTTGCCGTTCTTATCCACAAATATTATAATGGAATTGTTCCGCAAGGGGATCAAAATACCCCTGAATTACAGGAGATCAATAAATCTGCAAAAGAAATTTCAGGATTTTTAGAAAACTATGAATTCAGGAATGCCTTGACAGCTTTAATGAATCTGGCACGTTTTGGAAACCAATATCTTCAAACTGAAGAGCCATGGAAAACGATTAAGGATCATCCTGAAAAAGCAGCGCATTCACTATTTGTTGGAGCTCAGATTGCAGTCGCACTTGCTCAACTATGTGAACCTTTTATGCCTTTCAGTTCTGAAAAATTACTGAATATGTTTAATGTTCAGAAATTAAGCTGGAGCGATGTTGAAACAAAATCTGTTCTCATTGAAACCGGACATCAAATTAATGAATCTTCTCTTCTTTTCTCAAAAATAGAAGACGATGTTATTGAGGCTCAGATTCAGAAACTAGAAGATACCAAACAAAATAATAAAAAAACCAACCCTAACGCTAACCCAATGAAAGAGGAAATCACTTTTGACGACTTTACGAAAATCGATTTAAGAACAGCTACAATTACAGAAGCTGAAAAAGTAGAAAAAGCTGATAAACTATTGAAGCTAACGATAGATACTGGTGTTGATGTAAGAACCGTGGTTTCAGGAATTGCCGAAAGCTTTACTCCTGAAGAAATTATTGGAAAACAGGTTATGATTTTATTAAATCTGGCGCCTAGAAAAATACGAGGAATAGAGTCTCAGGGAATGTTATTATTGACAACAAAACCTGATGGAAAATTATCTTTCGTTACTCCGGATGACAGCAATGTTGAAAACGGTATTGAGATAGGATAATCAATCATTCAGATATAGAAAAAGACACGTGAAAATCACGTGTCTTTTTTATGATGTACTTGGCTATTCTGAGAAACTAAATGATTACAACTTATATCCTGTGTTCGAAATGACAGTTCAAAAGTTTACAATTTTACAAATCAGCAATTTTGCGATTTCGCCTTAATAAAGCTAAATATGCATCTTCATCTTGCGTCACCTTCTCAATGCTAAAACCATTATTTTCTGCAGCATTTTTTAGGGTTTGAAAATCGAGATACAACCATTTTATAGGATCCTCCGATTCTCCTTTATAATGCACCACATAATCGAGTTCGCCATAATATCCACCTGCCGGAATATAGACTCCCCCATCTTCATCTCTATCAAACATATACAAAATATCGGTACTATCAATTAAAACCTGTCCGTTATCATTCAATAATGAATATAATTTCTGAAGATAGGTATCGATAGTAGTTAAGCGTTCAAAGATTCCGGTTCCGTTCATCAACAATAAGATGGTATCAAAAGTTCCTTCAGAAAAATCCAGTATGTTGGTACAAACCGTATTTTCCACTCCTCTCAATTTACACACTTCAATAGATTTGGGGGAAATATCCAATGCTGTAACATTCAGATGTCTTTCATTTTGCAGATACAAAGCATGTGAACCGGCTCCGGCTCCAATATCCAGAACTTTTCCATTGGCCAATTCGAGAGCTTTTTGCTCAAGCTCGTTCATTTCTTCAAAATCCCTGAACAGGTAATCTACCGGAAGCTCATCCAATTCAGAAATTGAAGTTTCAGTCTGTAAATCTTCAGGACCTTCATGATGATAATAATCCCAAATGGCCTTGCCCATTAAATCTTTCATAGCTATTCTTAATAAGGCAAAGATAAGGGTTTTTAATATTTTCGAATAATATGCGACAGTTCTTGCATTATCTTTTCCGCAAATAATAGGTTGTTTTCCTCTCTCGTAGATGCACCAGATTATACTAATCTTTTAATTACCCTACAGATTTCACAGATAGCAGCTCACTTAAAGTACAGACTGCAACGTAAAGTTTCTCATTTGACAAGCTCATATTCAATTGAAAAACCCGAACAAATAGTCCGGGTTCTAAAATTTATTCGACGCTGTCTTTTTCTTTTTGACGATCTGCCTGTGATTCATTCTCAGCAACTCCGGCTTTCCAATACGAATAAGCGTACAACTCCGGTTGTTTCCATCCTTTTTCCTTTCGAAGATAAGAACGGATTTCTTTTACCGTTGAGAATTCACATGCTACATATCCAAATTTTGAAGTTTCAGGAATTTCTACACTTCTTACAGCCTCAGTCAGCTTATTCCCTAAATGGGATTCAGAATGATGTATCCATTTAAATTCAATATCCGCTTTTGTTTCCAGTTTTTGTTCATCTTCTTTTCCATGGACCTCAATAATACAGACTCCTTTAGCCTTTTCAGGAAGTGTTTCCAAAATGGCACTCAAAACAGGAATCGCCGTACCATCTCCTATGAGAAAGTACCAATCAGCCTCCGGATATAGCTCTCTTCCTTCGCAGCGCATCATCACTCCTAATTTAGAACCTTTTTCCGCTTCTCTGACCCATTTTGAAGCAGGTCCTCCATCTCCGTGATCCACAAAGTCTATGAACAGCTCATTAGTTTCTAAATTAATTCCACGGTGCGTATAAGTCCTGATCGATGGCGCTATCTCTTTCGGCGGATAAATCCACTCATGATTTTCATCCAGGTCAGGGAAATAAACTTCATTCAATCCCTGTGGTGGGACAGCTATTTTATTATTATCCCCAACCGTCGTATCTTTAAATAAAGAAACCTCTTCAGAATGGAGGTACACCCTAATAAAATGTGGTGTTATGTACTCTTTTTTAGTGACTTCGGCAACAATCTGTCCTGTTTGCATTTTAGCCATAACTGTATTTTTTTTTAAGTTATATCCGGCTTCATCAGCTAGACAAAGCCGGATCATATGATAACATGGATTATAAATAAGCTAAAAACCTTAATTCAGCTTCTAAAAATCAAATGTATAAGACAAATTAAATGTCCTGCCTCTTCCTTTATAATTAAACAATTCAGGAAGTCCGTAGGTAGAATATAAGATCTGTGATCTTTTACTCCAGATCGTCTGATATTCAGTATTGAATATATTCTGAATTCCTAAATTAAATTTCCCCCAGTTGAAACGATACCCAACCATTAAATCGGAAGTATTGTATCCATCTATTTCATTATTAAGATTATCTTTCTGCTTGAAGTTTTGAAGAGATTGGAATCTGAATGACCAGTTTTGCACGTTATATCCGATATAGGTCACCAATTTTGAAGGAGAAGCATTATAAACTTCCTGCCTGATCCACTCTCCATTGTTTTCTACTTCAGATTTAATCAACAATCCGCTTGCCCCAAAATACACTCCGTTATTTAAACTATAAGAAACTTCAGCCTCAATACCCATATTTCGTAGCTTCAAATCATTAACAAGAAGCTGAAAAGTTTTTCGGTCTACCGTCACGGTTTTATCTGAATTGCTTAAGAACCCAGCAATCTGACCTCTTAAACCTCCTTTATTAATACGGTACCCTACTTCAAACTGATTGGTTTTAATGGCTTGTAAAGGCTGTTCCTTTACATTAATGCTGGATGTTACATCCCAGTTTGTTCCGTTTAATTTATAAACTCCGATTCCATAATATTTAGACGGATCTGCAAGATTGACTCCCTGGGAAAATGTTCCCCATGCCTGGTGTTGTTCATTAAACTTATACAACAGCCCTGCATTAGCGAGAGTCATGTTGTAAGAGTTTTTTCCTCCCGGAATGGCAGATGCCGACTGTCCATAGCCCATTGCCACCTGAGTCTGCTGCTGGGAACCTACAAAATCATCTACCTCTACATTAATGTTCTGATAACGAACTCCCGCATTCAACTGTAGTTTTGGAAGAATATTATATTTAGCCTGAACGTATCCGGCATAACTTTTAGAATGATTGGTAGGATATCTTCCGAGGCTGTACTTCGTTTCATTGATCAGGCCTCCGCTTGACATTGTTTTTGCGATATCATATACTGATTGTGTTCCTTCAAACTTTTCAAAATCAACATCTACTCCATACGTTACATTAAGACCTTTCCATGATTTAGACAACAATGCCTTCAATCCCGAGTAATAGGTATCTTGCTGCGAAGAAGACATATAGGCAATACTTCCGGTCTGTAGCGTCACATTTCCAGGAAAAGGATAAAAGCCCAGTTTTTCTCCTCTGGTAGCCAATTGAATGTATAAATCCTGACCGCCGAGAATATTATTTCCATTATAGCTTACCGTTCCCATATACCGTTCAGTTCCTACATTTTTATCTGAAGAAAAACCATCTCTCACCTCCAGTAAACCAGCATTTTTTGTAGTGAAAGCACTTAAGTTTTGCCCTAAGTAAAGACTCCGGTCACCGTTAAATTTTGAATTATAATATTGAAGTGAAGCAGTAATCTTATGCTTATTATTGAATTGGTAGCCTCCTGTAGCTAAAACATCAATCGACTGGTTGTATTGTAAGTCGGTTTGGGTAATATCAGTAATCACTTGCTTCTCATCAGCTCCGTAAACACAACCGTTTTGTTGATAAGCAATTCCCAATCTTCCGAAAAGCTTTTCTCCTTTTCCTGAAATAGCCTGTGCAGCACGGAAATCATGATCATCTTTTCCCATAAATCCGGTACGGACTCCTAATTCTGTTTCTCCGCTAATTCCTTTTTTGGCAGGTATTTTAGTAATAATATTAATAATTCCCCCCGTAGCATTCCCACCATAAATGGAACTTGCCCCCGAAAGAACCTCTATTCTTTCGATATTAAAAGGATCAATCGCATCTAATTGACGGCTGATAGCACGAATACTGTTTAGTGAAACCCCATCAATCATAACCAAAGCGGAACGTCCTCTCATATTTTGCCCGTAATTGGTTCTTCCCTGTGGGCCTATATCCATACTTGGAATCAATATAGACAACATCTCCTTGATAGGAACTCCACTCTTGGCCTGTTCCTGGATTTTTTCTTTCTGCACGACCCAAACAGTTCCGGGAACTTCAGAAATTTTTGTAGGTTTTCTTGATGCAACAATTACTACATCTTCAATATTTTTAGATGCAAGTGAATCTTGGGTTATTTGGGAAAACATTAACCCGGAAGCCAATAAAGATGCTACTACATACTGCTTTTTCATTCTTTTAATTAAAGTTTTATAAATGTTTTCAAATATAATTTTTATTACGTCTAAATAAAAATTAGAATATATGAAATTTTTCATATTTGAAAATATTTAACCAACACCAGAGAATACTGAAAATCATTATGTTATATCAAAGATTAAAATGTAAAAAATAATCCTTTACAAACAAATAATTAAATACAAAGCATTGGTTTATAACATATTGAAATATCACACTAAAGAGATTTAAATTATCATTTATTTGTATATTGTCATGACTAAAACACACAAATCCGATAACAAAAAATTATTAAACATGAAAAATTAGTATTATTTGTATTATTCTTTTTAAGTATTACAATTCAATCAATAGAAATTACATCTCTATCTACTACTGATGATGATGTGAATATCGAAAACATTTTCGCCAATAAATTTTATATCCTGGATAGAGATGGTAAAATTATATACCTCAGTGAAGACGATATAAAGAAAATGTGGGAAGAAAAATTAGGACAAGAAGGGCTTCATGTCAAACTTGATAAATTCAAGATCTTGAATTCCAAAGATTCACAATCTGGAAAAACTTATTATTTTTTAAAAGCTGTTAGTCATGATAAAATTATTGAAACAGGAGCTTTTTTTTCTGTAACAAAATTTGGGATGTTATTGGCTGAAAAAAAATGTTCTTGCGTAGGTTGTCCAAGCGGATGTAACCTTACTGTCTTCGGGGATCGATGCTCATGCTCTTCTTGTGGGTATGGAGGTTCGCAAGAATGTAAAAAAACAGAAGAGACAACCATTGGAACTAAATACTTAGCTGAAGAATAAATAATGAAAGATGTAGCTATTCATATTTTTTTGGCCTGTTTATTTATTATTTCCAGTGCTAAATTGGCAGGCCAGAACCATAACCATCGGTTTTACTATAGTTTCAATTATAAAACCGATACTTTAGGCTCTTCTTCAAATGATATTCTCGTGCTTTCTGTTAATGATAAGGAAAACATTTTTTTAAGCAGTAAGTTCCTTGAAACCGATTCTCTCAATTCAGTACACCAGCATAAAAAACAATATATCAATCCTCAGTACAACAGTATTCTGCAGTATTCCAAAGAAAATGACCTGTTTTCATCTTATAAAAAGCTGGATATGAATTATTATCATTATGATTTTAAAAAGAAGCTTTCCTGGAAAATTCATTCTCAAAAGAAAGAGCTTCTCAGCTTCATGGTACAAAAAGCCACCACAACCTATGGTGGCAGAAACTGGACAGCATGGTTCTGCAATGATATACAGCTCCCCTATGGCCCCTATGTTTTTCATGGTTTACCAGGGCTCATTTTGGAGTTATATGATGATGAAGACAATTTCCGATATACGCTAATTAAAAGCATAAAGTCTTCTCCTGATCACTTTAAATTAGATTATATTTTTGAAGACAAACCCATAAAAATCAAAGCAAAAGATTGGAAAGCAATACAACTGAATTATTATAACAATCCATTATATGATTACAAAACCATTGGCTGGGTTATGTATCATAAAAATGGGCAGCCTTATACATCACAGGATTACCGGAATCTGGAAATCCAAATTAAAGAGGGAATAAAGAGATACAATAACCCCATTGAACTGGACGAAAAAATACAATATTAGTTTATAAAAAGTAAAGCCCCACTTTATAATAAAATGGAGCCTTACCAGTGAAAAACAAGGTATCTTTAGATCGCAGGACCTGCGGCATCTTTTATTTCTTCTAATAATTGTTTACGTTCTCTCAATCTTCTTCTGGCGATTACTGATTTACCGCTCAACATTCTGACAAACCTCACATACTGAAAACGTTCTTTTCCAAAATGATGGGTAAACACATACAGGAGCACTCCAAAGCCAACCAATATAATATATCCGAATATTTTTTTGGTTGCAATGATAATAGCATTGAGTTGAAGGGTTTTCATATTAGCAGCAAGCGTTTGTGGGCTTACCCTCATTCCATCAATATAAACTGCCAGATCTCCTACAGCAACAACCTGAAAATGATACTGAAACCATGAGTATAATGCAGAGAAAATACCTACTGCAAGAAAAGTTCTCCAAACCAACACCAAACCAATAGCAGCCAACATATCATCCAATTCTAATTTATCCAGAGTATAAAACCAAACAGAAACAAATAAAGAACACATCCCATATCCTTTCAAAAACATCGGGAGGTACCAATTCTCATAATTAAATTCCAATACCATAGAAAAGTACATAATGATCGCATATCCCATCATTGCAGAAAACCCTGAGAAGATGAACATTTTTAAGGGTTTTTCTCTCTTGAACCAGAAAATAGCTGCAATACCTGCCAATATCATCCCGGGAATCATCAGAAGATTGAGTCTGGCATTAGTAAGCTGGTCATAGCCTAAAATACCAATGGCAAATGTATTCTGCAAAGAAGTAGTTCCTAAAAACATCCCCAGCCAAAACAACATAAATAAACCATTCTGCACATTATTCTTTTTGAATATGCTAAAGGATAAATAGGGTCTTTTAAGCGTCAGTTGACGGATAGCTAATAAAGCAAAACTTATAAAAGCGGCTATACTGGCATTCATAATTTTGGAAGAATTCCACCAATCCTGTTGTTTCCCGAAAGAATAGACATAAGCTGAAAACATAAAAGCCGAAGCAAAAAGTAAAATACTAAGCCAGTCGATATAGTGTAATGGAACTTTCAGAGCAAAATACTTATCGTGCATGAAAATCCAGTGTAAAAGTGCCAGAATAAAACACAGAACAGCCACAATGATATAAAAATGCTGCCAATTGTAAAGGATGGAAACCTTTACAGCATAATAGCTTGCAATCTGATTCATCATCAGTATAAAAGTGTAAAAACCACCATAAAACATTCCACGGTTTCCGATCATAGCCATTAAGGGCAAAAATAGCTCAATCGTCACCATCATTTTCAAAAAGCCGATAACCAAAGCAGTCATTACCATAACCATAGGCTCTAAGGTTGTCGCATTGATATAGCTTAACAACCCTAAAAGAACCAAGATCAGAGTGATCTTGTCACGTACCTTAAATCTCATTTTCATTCTGAGAACAACCGGCATACAAGCCCCCATTCCTATGGTTGTTGCATAATTGGCCCAAAGAAAATATTCGGAAAGCGCTCCCGTACCTCCAACGAGATAACTGATATTTCCAGTATAAACTCCACCCAAAGGCATTACCACAGCCAGTAGTAATACAATAAGCAGAAGCTGAACAGGCTTGGGTAACCAATCATGATATAGTCCTTTGTTGTACATTTTTTAGGTATTAAGAGTTAGGTGATAAATGTTGGATGTTGGATGTTGGATGTTGGATGTTTAGGCACAAGGCTTTCAATAAGACATTTATTGTCAACATCTTTTAATCAATTTAATCAATTCACCCCATTCACATTCACATTCACATTCATATTCATTCCTGCACTAAGCTTCTGAATATCTTCCTTCTTATTAGAATTCGTAAATTCTATTCTTACCGGAATTCTCTGCTGTACTTTAATAAAGTTACCTGTAGAGTTATCTGTTGGAACACTGGAATAACGGGAACCTGTCGCAGCAGAAACGGCGGTCACTACCCCTTCAAATTTCTGCCCACCCAATGCATCAGCTGTCATCATCATTTTTTCACCAATCTTTATATTGGGCATCTGACTTTCCAGAAAGTTCGCTGTTACCCATTTCTGATCATTTAAAACAATGGTTGCCACTTGCTGCCCCGGTTGGATCAGCTGTCCTTCCGAAATCGTTCTTCTCCCCATAACTCCATCATAGGGTGCTGTGATGACAGTATAAGAAAGATTGATCTTCGCCATATCCAATGCTGATTTCGTTCTTTTGATTTCTGCATCATTAATTCCCAGCTTACTTTTTACTTCCGTTGTAGAAAGATTAGCAGATTGTTTTTGATTCACTAAAGTTTCATAGGCTGCTTTTTGAGCATCATATTCAGTCTTCACCTGATCATACTGCTGTCTGGTAACTGCTTCAGAAGCTAAAAGGTTTTTATATCGTGTCAGGTTCTGCTCAGCATTCCACAATCTTGCTTTGGCTCCTGCAATATTAGATTCCATGACATTGACATTGTTGGAAACAGTATTCACTGATGAGCTTGTTGCCGAGCGTTGCGCTAAAGCATTCTGATAAGCCGCCTCAGCTTGTCCTAGCTGGGTTAAAATCTCATTCTTATCAAGAATGACCAGTGTATCTCCTTTTTTGACCTGTTGGTGTTCAATAAATTTTATTTCTTTGATATACGCTGAAACTCTGGTATTGATCGGATTGATAAATTCTTCAACCTGAGCCGCCTCCGTATAGCTCTTATCCCCGACATGAAAATATTCACGGACTAACCAGAATAGTCCAAAACCTATTACCAGAAAAACGATAATATTGGAAATAATAGCTCTTATTTTATTTTTTCTTGCTTCTTTTTTCTTTGCTACAGCACTTGATACCGCAGGTGCCGGCTGTGCATTTTGAGTTGTTTGTTCCTTGTTTTCCATTGCCTTGATTTTCAGTTTTAAAAATTATAATGTTCCTGTAGATTTCAAAAGATTGTAGTATTGATACAATACATTGATTTCTGCATTAGCATAATCCAGTTCAGATTGCAACTTTTGGTTCTGTGCATCAATCATTTCAGCTTGTACAGCTAATTGATTTAAATATTTAGCTTCTGTAATTTTATAGTTCTCTTCCGCTAATTTTTTTGCCTCGTCAAGGATTTCTGCCTGTTGGATAGATTCCTGGTATTTTACATATGCTGCATTCACGCCCATATCAATATTCTGTTCAACCAGAGTCATAGCGTCCCCAGCCTGTGCTTTTTGCAGCTCTCCCAGCTTTACCTTTTCTTTGGTTCTATATAGGTTATCAATATTATAGCTCAGAGAGACCCCTGCCTGCCATCCTCCCAAGTACATATCGATAACAGGATTCCGGGTAGTAACCGGGCGCTGTAACGTATAACCACCATACCCTGCAATAGTAGGAAGCTGATCGGTTTTAATGATTTCAATATTTTTATCTGCCAAATCAATATTGGTTTTTGCAGATTTCATCTGCGGATTGCTTTGATGAGCCAAATCCATATAATAATCCATTCCAATACCCGATTCTTTATTGGTCAGGCTTTCAATGGGAATAATCTCCGTACCGGTTGGTAGCCCTAAAGCAATACTTAAATTATAATTAAGAATTTTCCGGTTGTTTGCTAAAGTTAAAATACCCTGATCTAAATTTTTAATGGCCAGTTCTCCACGGATGACTTCATTTCTTGTCACCATCCCCTGCTGATAAAACTTCTGAATATTTTTCAGACGTTCCTGAGCCAGTTTTTTATTATTCTGAAAAACCGATTCCTGATTCAGGATTTTATAAACATCTAAATAATTGGATATCACCAATAATTTTACATCTTGCTTGTTTTTCTCCAGATCTAATTCTGACAACTGCTCCCGAAGTCCCGCCAGTTCAATTGACTTATTAACTAAACCTCCTTTAAAAATCAGTTGCGTTGCCTGTACAGCATAAGAACTACCGTAATGCGGCATCGGAATATTGGTAGAATTAGAAAAATCTTTATCAATAGCCACAGCATTCCCTAAATAGAACTGACTGGTTGAAGCTGTAATGGCTGGAAGCTTCTGAAGCTTTGTAATATCAGTCTGCTGTCTGGCAATTCCGATATTCTGCGCTGAAACTTTTAACTGCTGATGATTCTGAAGAGCTAGCTCAGCTACCTCATTCACTGTCATCTGCTTAAGTTCTTGTGAAAAAAACAGCGCAGGAAGTAGTCCTATCAAAAGTGATAGTGCTGTTTTTACGTTATTTACCATTTTACCTTGTTTTACGAAGACAAAGTTACGGTGGTTTATAAGTCAAACAAATGTTTGATTTCGGGAAAAAGATGTTCAAATGTAATATTCTATCTCTCGAATTGATTCCTGTATTGGCTTGGACTGACTTCTAAATGCTTCTTAAAAAAGTGAGAAAATGAGTATTGATCACTAAATCCAAGTATCGAAGAAATTTCTGAAACAGACCTTTTTGAGGAGTTTAAAAGAACCTTAGCCTCATTCATTACAATAATCGCTATGATCTGACTGGCAGACTTTCCGGTGATAGATTTTACGACTGATGAAAGATGTCTGGTTGTAATCGACTGCCGTGCGGCATAAAACTCAACTGTTCTTTCTGTATGATGATGCTGAGCCAGGTCAGTTAAAAAAATAAAAACAATCTCTTCTTGTCTGGACATTTGCCCCATTGAGTTGCTGTCCTCCTTTGAAATGATTCCTGCCATCTGGTAACAAAAAACCGAAAACAAATGCTCAACCATTTCTTTTTTATACATCATTTCAGCCGGAGAATCCAGGATGTATTTAAGAAAGTTAACGCTTTTCCATACTACCTCCATCTCGTCCTTCTGAAAAGGAACTCCTTTATTCATTTGCTGCCTGAAATACCGATACCCTATCAATCGGTTGAACTTCAGTGATAATGCTGAAATAAATTCTCTTTTATAAGAAACCATCCTGGATTGAAAATCATCACTTACAGCTACCATCTCGTAGACTGTTTGAGGATCGGTTACCATAAACATATTCGGAGTGAGTTCCAGATCGCTAAAGTGCTGACGCAATTTTATCGTTCCTGTTTTCACAAAAATAAAAGCCGGATTATCAGGACGGAAGGGTTTTTCGGCAGAGATTCTTTCGAAGATATTATGTTGTGTGAAAATTTCAACACCAAATTTTTCCAAGGCAGACATAACGCAAATGTAACCAATCTCTTGGCTGATTACAAAATTTTATTAATTTAGTATTCTCCAAATTCCAAATATCATGAGAAAGATAGATTTATTCTTTGCAGAGTATCGGGGAAGCCACAAAAACAGAATTAATAAGCTCATTCATCTTATCTGTGTCCCCCTTGTTTTCTGGTCTATTTTAGGCTTTATTTCTCTTATTCCATCTTCACATTTCTGTGCATCTTATTTCGGATGCATCAGTATTGTAAGTTGTGCTACAATAATCCTGGTCACTTTATTTTATTTAAGACTTTCCTTATTAATAAGCCTGATCATGCTTGTTATTATGCTGCTTATGGAGCATCTAACGTATACAGTCAACGTTCAATTTGGAAAAAATTCCTGGATTTTTTATACTGTTGTCTTTATGATTACCTGTCTCTTACAACTAGTGGGACACCAGATAGAAGGTAAAAAACCATCTTTTCCAAAAGATCTTAAATTCCTTTTGATAGGACCTATCTGGCTGGTAAGGTTTGTCTTAAAAAAAGCAGGAATAAAATATTAAAATTAGCCAAACTTTTCAGGAGCTTTTTAGCTAGAAAAATAAAAAACCGGATATGAAATCATATCCGGTTTTTATTAATTTGAAAGTATTAGGCATTAAAATAATCCTTAACTGTTTCGAGTACCTTTTCTTCTGACATTTGCTGGGATGTATCCAGGGTAATTTTCAAATCTCTGAATTGAGCAGTATCATGAAGATAATGTTTCAATTCTTCCTGAACGATACCAGGACCTGTTATATAAACTTCCTGCGAATTAGTCAGCAAATGTTCTACCTCTTTAAAAAATTTTATTCTATTCGTTTTTTCAGCATTATTTGCCGCATTCTCACTGGAGTTACCGTGTTGTTTTTCTGCTTTTACAGGATTACAAAGGAAAAACTTAAACGCATTCTGTGCATCATGATTTTTTACTACTATTGCCTTCTCTGTATCGATCCATATTCCTGCTAATTTCTTTTCTGACATAATTTATTTTTTTTAAGTTACATCATATCAAACAACAATAATGCAAAGCACACGTTAATGCATGTTAAATATTTTTGATGAATCAAATCGATTATCTTAAAAATATTTTATAACAAGCCACTAAAATAAGATTATATAAAACATCGAAGGTTCCTGGTACCAGATTGCTTCACCTTCGTTCGCAATGACAAGTCCCTAAACCCCCAGAACAAATACGGCAGGAATTTTATGAAGTTCAGGTTTTTGTTTCTGCCAATCCTTAATCGTTTTTGTTTTGATGAACTCGTGCTCCGGATCATTAATATTAGCTGCAATACAAAGCTTTGTGTTGGGAGATAGAAATTTGCATAAGTCTTCAAAAAGCGGGTTATTGCGGTATGGTGTTTCCATAAAAATCTGAGAATATCCGGTTTTCTGCACCAGACTTTCCAAATGTAAAATTTGTCGTTTTTTTTCTCCTTTATCAATAGGAAGATACCCGTTAAAAGTAAACTCCTGCCCGTTAAAACCACTTGAAATTAAAGCCAGGATAATGGATGAGGGTCCCGAAATCGGGATTACTCTAATGTTTTTCTCATGACACCATTTCACGATCAGGTTTCCGGGATCAGCAATACATGGTAGCCCTGCTTCTGACAGCAAGCCAAAATCCTGACCTTTTAGCATTAATTCCTGAGCTTCTTTGATATCTGCATTTTGCGTGTATTTATCCAGTAAAAACAATCTAAGATCAGCCTGCTTCTTTTCCGGTGCAAAGAACTTAATCACCTTTCGCGCCGTCTTTTCATTTTCTACAAAGAAATAATCAGTCTGCATAATGTAATCTTTCATTACCGGGGAAAAATGGCTAATAGGAGTATTTTCTGATAAATAAGCTGGGAGTAAAAAAAGCATTGTATTATTTTTTAGTTCTTTAGTGTTTGTAATGGTAGGTTTAGTAAAATAGGTGTAAGGGTCTTTAATTCGCTTTATATTCATCCAAAATATGACTGCTAATCACATCACATGCCTGGTCCAAAAGCTGATATACCTCTTCAAAATCATTCATATCTCCCCAATAAGGATCAGGAACCTCAGCATTTTTATGATTTCCGGCTGCTTCCAGAAATAAAAACACCTTCTGCCGCTGTTCTTCATTCTTAGCTTTGGAAATAACATCTCCATAGATGTCGATATCCATGCAATAAATTTTATCAAAATTTTCGAAATCCGCATCGCTGATTGGCCTTGACCGTTGCTTTGAAATGTCTAACCCATGGTTAGCAGCTGTTTTTATAGCGCGCTTATCAGGATGTTCTCCTTCATGCATTGAAATGGTGCCTACTGAATCTATAAAAAAATGATCAGGAAGCTTTGTCTTCATAATACCTTCTGCTAAAGGGCTTCTGCATATATTTCCTAAACAAACCATCAATATTTTCATGTATCAATTCATTACCTGTTCAACAAAATTAAACAAAAAAATGAAGAATAATTTCTATCCTTCATTTTCTTTATTTCAAATTAAATTATTTTAGTGCTTAATTCTTTCCGTAAGTTCTTTTACGTATTTTTTCACTTCTTTATCAATCTTTGAAACATCTTTTATCGTTTCGCAGGCATACATTACGGTGGAGTGATCTTTACCTCCCATTTCTTCACCAATTTTAGTAAATGTAGCATTGGTAAATTCTTTAGCGAAATACATAGCCAATTGTCTTGGAAGTGCAATCTCTCTTTTTCTTGTTTTAGAAAGAAGCTGCTCTCTTTTAATTCCAAAATAATCACACACTACTTCCTGAATGAAAGGAATATTGATAATTTTTTTCTGGTTAGCGGCAATCTTATTGATCGTGTCTTTTAATAATTCAAGACTTAAATCAGATTTGTAAATTGTTGAATATGCTATTACTGAATTGATTACACCAATCAATTCTCTCACATTGGTTTTAGCTTCTGCAGCTAAGAAATCCAACATATCTTCTGTAAGAACAATTCCGTCTCTACTTAATTTATCGACGATAATTTTCTTACGGGTTTCCAGATCCGGAGATTTTATTTCTGCAGAAAGCCCCCATTTAAAACGGGAAACAATTCTGTCCTGAATATCCATAATATCAACTGGAGCCTTATCAGAAGTTAGGATAATCTGTTTTCCATTCTGATGTAAGTAATCAAAAATATGGAAGAAACTATCCTGGGTAGCTGATTTCCCGGAAAGAAACTGAATATCATCAATAATTAATACATCTACCATCTGGTAGAAATTCGCAAACTCAGTTTGCTTGTGTGCTTTTGCTGCTGATATAAACTGCTGTATAAATTTTTCAGAAGACAAATAAAGAACTACTTTATCCGGAAACTGACTTTTTACCTCCAGTCCTACCGCTTGTCCCAAGTGCGTTTTACCAACTCCGTATCCACCATATAAAAATAATGGATTGAAAGCTGTTGCTCCAGGTCTTTTGGCAATAGATCTGGCTACTGTAGCAGCGAATTTATTACTTTCTCCTTCTACGTAATTGTCGAAGGAAAAATCAGACTTAAGATTAGAATCTATATTTACTTTTTTAATTCCGGGAACCACAAAAGGGTTTACAATATTTGATGAAAAGCCTTGTGGCATGGTTTCCTGAATTTTTGGAGTAGGAACACTTTTTCCTTTCATATTCATGGTAACAGGTTTTTCCAGGCCGTTAGGCTTATTTTCCATTACCGAATACCATAATTTTACTCCTTTTCCTATATTTTTCTTCAGGGCAGCAGAAAGTAGAGATAAGTAGTTATCTTCAATATACTCTTTGTAAAAATCACTCGGTACCATCAATGTAAGATTGTTGTCAACCAAAGAAATTGGCTGTACTTTATCAAACAACAAGTCGAAAGATTTTTCAAGTTTTTTTAAGTCAGAATTATCTTCAGCTGCGTTGAGATTATCACGCATAAACTGAAGGCACTTCTGCCATATCATCATTAAATTTTCATCCATATTTATGCCCTGATTAATTCTTAGTTAGTACTGTTTTTAGAAGGAAGACAAAGGTCTAATTTTTTATTTTTAAAAAAAAATATTGCGGGTATTGATTATTTAAAAATATATTTGTATGTATAATTTAAGACTAAAAATGATACATACAACACATTCAATACGAGTACGTTACGCTGAAACAGACCCTATGAAATATGTATACTACGGCAACTACGCTGAGTATTTTGAAATCGGAAGAGTTGAGCTTTTTCGCACCATAGGGATCTCGTATGATGAAATTGAAAACCAGGGAATTTGGCTTCCTGTTTCAGAATATAAAATTAAGTATTTAAAACCAGCTTTGTATGATCAAAATTTAGAAATCCATACGTATGTCAAAAAAATTCCGGGAGTGCGAATAGAATTTGAATATGAAATTTACAATGAAGAAGGCACCAAAATTACAGAAGCCTCTACCACCCTGTTCTTTTTAGACTCTAAAACCAATAAAATCATTAAATGTCCCGATTATTTATTGAAATTAATTGAAGAAAATTGGAAAACCGAACAGTAGTTCGGTGAAAAATGCTAAAAATAAACAATAACAATACCGTTAAAGATAAAACATTTTGCTTCCTTTGCATTCAATAAACCTTAGTTTCATACTTATTTTAACAGATATATGAAGATTGCATTTTTAGGGCCTCAGGCCAGCTTTACTCAGCTTGCGACCACCCAGCTATTTCCTAACGAGGATCTTTTTCCACAGGCTAATATTTTAGATTGTTTCAACGCTGTTGAAAATGGAATTGTTGATAAAGCCGTCGTACCTTTAGAAAATTCGATAGAAGGCACTGTTTCAATGACATTGGATTATTTATATAAAACACCATCCATAAAAATTGAGGCTGAAGCAGTAATGCCTATTGCTCATCACCTGATGATTCATCCTGATAATGATATTCAGGCTATTGAAAAGATTTACTCCCATCCCCAGGCATTAGCACAAAGCTTTCACTTTTTGGATTCGGAATATAAAAACATCCAGAGACAGGATTTTTCATCTACTGCCGCCGCCGCTAAACATGTATCTGAAAATCCTGAGCGTAAAATTGCAGCTGTTGCCAATCAATTTGCCGCCAACCTTTATGGACTTAAAATCATTAACCGGAATATTCAGGATTTTGAACAAAACCACACCCGATTTATCGTCATATCGAAAGAAAAAAACACCTACAAGAATGATCGTCTTGAAGTTTTGGGTGAAAAATCCGGATTATTAATAACATTACCGGAAGATCATGCCGGAGGGCTACATCAGGTGTTATCTGTATTCGCATGGCGAAAAATGAACCTTAGTAAAATTGAATCAAGAACGTTAAAAACAGGACTTGGAAATTATTTTTTCTTTATCAATGTAGCAGGAGAATGGCATCCGGTCTTATATGAAAATGCTATTCAGGAACTGGAATCTATCCACGCAACAGTCGATTTTCTAGGCACTTATAAAGAATTCCTCTTAGAAAGTTAAGATAAGACTTCAAAAAATATGTCAACATGTCCACACGATTGATATGACATAATTACCATTATTCTCATTACAAGCTGTCCTATTTTTTGGGCAGCTTAATTTTTTAACAAAAAATTTATTCATCAACATGGGATTTAATCACAAATATTATTATCTTTATCCGAAATTATTTAGGTATAAATACTCATAGCACAAATACGTAATGTTGTTTTAAATATAATTCGTAAATTGTTAAAAAATTACGACCAACAATGGATTAAATTTAAATAATACATAACCAGAAGGCATGATTTTTGCTTTATAATTAAAAACTAACTAAGATCGACCATAATAACTTAAACTTTTAAAACATGAAAACTAAAATTTGCAGTTTAATTCTATCTTTTATTGCATTCCAGGCATTTTCACAAGTAGGAATCAATACCACAACACCACAAGCAACCCTCGATGTAAACGGGGATATGAAAGTTCGTCAACTTCCGATGACTACGAGTTTAACGGGTTTTGACGTCATGATGTACAATATCACTACCGGCGAAGTTCAGCAGGCAGACCCTGTACTAGTAGCTAGTGCCGGAGGAGGAAGTGGTGCTACAAACACCACCGTGTATGCAGCTAAGAAAACAGCAGGAATCAACCTGTTAAGTTTAGGATTATTCCCTTCAGGGTTTAGAGCCGTTAATTTCCTAGCAGCAGAAAGAACTATTGGAAGTGCAGCCTTATTTTCCGATACGGACAATACCTATGTGATTCCATCTGCAGGTGTGTATGCTATAGGATTTACATTCCGATACGGTACAGGATTACAGGCTTCAATATTAGCCAACTCTCCTGGGGTAGGAATTGTTAGAACCAGAGCAGGTGTCGCTACAACAATAGACAGCCGTGCTTTTAGTGGAGCTAACTTAATACTACTAAGTTTAACAATTTCAGAATCCAGCATCAGCTCACTGTATAGCTTACAGGCAGGGGATAAAATCTCTTTCGGGCTGGTAGGATCATCTGCTCTTGATGTAGGATTACTAGGATCAAGTGTCGCTTCATTCTATATTTATAAAGTATCTAACTAAGACTTTTACAATTTAATCACTATACACCATTAATCCATCATGCTCAAGTATGATGGATTAATTGTATATAACTAGGTATTCCAAACATTTAATTATATTTGATAAAACAAATGTAGGCATGGAAAATTCCCTCTTTATTCTATTAATTATAGTGATTGTATTTATTTACAATCATTTAAATAATAAAATACGGAAACTCGAAAACAAAATTTCTGATCTGCAAAGAGGTACACCAAAGGGAAATGTAATATCTGAAATAAAAAAAGAACAAAGCGATACAAGGGAAATATTAAGCACCCCACAGACACAATCAGATACCCAATCTATTTCTCAAAACCAAAGACTGTCTGAAGAAAACATTCCTGTCAGCCAAAAAGATTGGTTCAATCCCATCGTTACTTTTTTCAAGCAAAACATTTTAGCTATTATTGGCATATTCACGCTTGTTCTTGGGATTGGCTATTTTGTAAAGTATGCTATTGATAAAAACTGGATTGGAGAACTTGCCAGAGTGGGAATTGGGTTTTCCATAGGAGCAGCAATACTTATTATCGGCCATTTCCTAAGGAAAAATTATACGATCTTCTCATCAATCATTTTGGGTGGAGGTGTTGCTATTTTATATTTTACTACTACGATAGCGTTCAGAGAATATCATTTATTTTCTCTGAATACAGCATTTACCATTACCTGTCTGATTACGCTTCGGTCTATTGTCCTTTCCTACTATTATAAAAGTGAAGTACTCATCATCTTTTCATTAGTAGGTGGCTTTTTAGCTCCTTTAATGATCAGTAACGGAACAAGTAATTATGTATTTTTATTTACCTATTTATCGGTGTTAAATATCGGCATGCTTATCATTGTTTTCTTAAAGCACTGGAAAAGCGTCGGCTGGGTCTCATTCATTTTTACTTCCTTATATTTATTATACTGGACCGTTGAAAAGACCGAACTCCTGAGTATCTATTTTTATCTTTTCAATTATATTATTTTCTATTTATTTGCCCTACAAGATTATATCAGAAAAAACACACCCTCTACTGCTGATATCTTATTATTGATCCTTATCAATTCCTTTAATACATTAGGACTGGTTTACCTATTCAATACATTAGGTTATGAGCCAGTTAACTTATTCCCTATTATCTTTGCAGTGATCAACGGGTGTTTACTTTTCAGAGAGTACCGAACTAAGAACTTTGGAATTCATTATTCTGTTTTTGCAGGTATTACGATAAGTCTTATTACAATTGCGGTTGCTTTACAGTTTAAAACTCATCTCATTACCAGCATATGGGCTATAGAAGCCACCCTTCTTCTTTTTATCTGGAAGAAGACAAAAATCAATATATTCAGGACATGCTTTTATATATTATTTCCATTGGTCATCATAGCTCAGTTGGTAACATGGTCACAATATTTCACCTCCAAACAGCTCACGGTAATTTTTAATCCATTATTCTTAACAAGTACAGTCACCATTATAACAACTCTATTTAATTTAGTATTATTCAGACAAGTTCCAGAATCCGATAACCAGCGGAACGTTTTTTTTGAAAGCTTATTCAAAATATTCAGTTATGCAATTATTTACTTCGCTCTGTTGTTTGAAATGGCCTATCAGCTTTCAGGAAAACCTTTTGTTATAACTCTTAATTTTGCATTATTACTTAGTATATATTATAGTTTCATCCTGCTATTGTTAAGTAAAAAAATGGAAATGAGCGAACAATTCAAAACCGGGTTTGCTTATATTGTGTTATTACTTATTGCAGCTCATGTTTCCGTATACGCTTCAGAACTCATATCCTCGATTATATCGAAAGAGGTTCCAAAAACAATTTACGGCGTATATCTATTATATTTAATTCCTTTTATATATCTATGCTGGAGACTTTTACCACAACTTCATTTCTTTACAACAAAACTATCATATTGGATGGTTTCCTGTACTATAATTATGGTCATCAGCTACGAACTTTATCATGGGTACATGCTAGGAAATGTCGAAAATATTTCAAATTTCTATCCTTCACAAAAACACTTTAGTATTTTATATTTACCCATCATATGGGCCGTTCTTGCTAGTGCTTTTATTTATATGGGCTTGAAAAAAGATCTTAATGAGCTTAGCAAGATAGGATTTACCCTCATTGCTGTTATGATTGTAAAGCTATACGCATATGATGTCTGGAAAATGGATAATATTTCCAGGATCATTGCATTTATTCTATTAGGAGTTATTTTATTATTAAGCTCCTTCATGTTTCAAAGATTAAAAAACATCATTAGAAATCTGGTTGAAAAAAAAGAAGAGAACATTGAACATGAAAATTTAAAATCCTAACAAAACGTTTTATTTATATAAAATTTTCAAATTATCATAATTTTTCATTCATATTTTATAAAAAACAATTATATTTAACAAGTTTTTAATAGTTACTTATTCAATGATTATGAAAAAAATATTCTACTCTTTTTTATTATTTTCTTCTGTTTGTATATTCGGTCAGAAGAATCCTGCTGTTAAATTTGCAGTAGCTAATGATATTGTCGGTACAATAGATATGTTTAAGGACAAATCAGATTTCATTCAAAGTATGCACGTTTATAAAACTCCTGCTACCCTTCCACAGAATCTTAAGAAGTTCAGCAATATTGCAGAAAACGGATTCGCAGAATTCAAGCTAAAAAAAGGTTATGAAAATTTAGACCGAATCACTTTATCAGAGCTTAACAAACAGAATAATCTACCTCAGGACAATCCGGTAATTATTGAAGGCTATGAATTCGCTAATACAGACACTCTTGTTTTTGGAGACATTCTAGCAAAAACAGAAGTAAAAGATTACAATGGAAAAAAATCATTGTTTATCAGCACTACTCAGAAATAGATTTCAACATTATATTTAAATAAAAAAGGATATTCAAATTGAGTATCCTTTTAATTTTAATATCTAATATTTATTATTCCACTTTTTCTTAAGCTCTTCATAAATCTTTTTCTCGGTTGCATTATTTCCCGGCTCATATAGCTTTACATCTTTAATCTCTTCGGGAAGAAAATCCTGATTCACAAAGCTGCCTTCATAAGAATGTGCATACTTATACTCTTTGCCATAATTCAGATCTTTCATCAGTTTGGTAGGAGCATTTCTAAGATGTAACGGAACAGGCAGATTTCCCGTTTGTTTCACTAATGCTAAAGCATCATTAATAGCCATATAAGCAGAATTACTTTTGGGTGACACCGCAAGATACACAGCTGCTTCACTTAAAATAATCCTTGCTTCCGGATTACCAATGACATTAACCGCCTGAAAACAATTATTAGCAACAACCAGTGCATTAGGATTGGCAAGGCCAATATCCTCAGCAGCCAGAATAAGCATCCTTCTGGCAATAAATTTAATATCCTCTCCACCGGCAATCATCCTTGCCAGCCAATATACAGCTCCATTAGGATCACTCCCCCGCATTGACTTTATAAATGCCGAAATAATATCATAATGTTGTTCTCCGTTTTTATCATATAGTGCCATGGTCTCCTGAAGAATCGCAAGAACATCTTCATTGGACACTTCTTTCAGATCGGAATTTTTATACTGGTTTAGAACCAGCTCAACCGAATTAATTAGCTTTCGGGCATCACCTCCGGAATATTGGATCAGCGCTTCTTTTTCTATAAATTTAAAATCCGTATTCTCATCATCATTGTATCTCTTTGACGCTATATCCACAAGTTCTTCCAGCTTTTCATAACTCAACGCTTTCAATATATACACCTGGCTTCTGGAAAGCAAAGCTGAAACGACTTCAAAACTGGGATTTTCTGTGGTTGCACCAATCAGCACAATCCACCCTTTTTCTACTGCATGCAACAACGAATCCTGCTGAGACTTATTAAAACGATGAATCTCGTCAATAAACAAGATCGGTGACTTCCCTGAAAATAAATTTTGTTTTTTAGCTTCGTCAATAACATCTCTAACGTCTTTAACGCCAGAAGAAACAGCAGATAGCTTATAAAATTTTCTTCCGGATTTTTCAGAAATTATTTCCGCTAGGGTTGTTTTCCCCGTTCCGGGTGGTCCCCAAAAAATCAAAGAATTCAGGGCGTCATTTTCAATCATCTTTCTTATGGTTCCTTTTTCACCGGTAAGATGTTCCTGCCCAAGTACTTCATCCAGAGTTTTGGGTCTTAATTTTTCAGCTAATGGAATATTTTGATTCAAGATATTTTACAATTTTTGTTGAACAGCCTCAGGTTTATCGATCCTTAAACTTATAACAAATTTAAACTAATTTTCATTTTTTTACCCTATTTTTGCATTGTTTTGAAACTTACAATCCATAAAATCATAACATTTCCTTTGGTAATTTTAATCAAATTCTACCAATGGTTTATTTCGCCCTTACTTCCGAAAAACTGCCGTTATGAACCCACCTGTTCACATTATATGGTGGAGGCTTTGCAGACACATGGCATTTTTAAGGGTTTATGGCTAGGGATTAGAAGGATTTTAAAATGTCACCCATGGGGAGGAAGTGGATACGATCCAGTTCCCCCTAAAATTAAAAATTCAATACATAAACTATCAAAAAAATAGAAATGAGTAATATTTTTTTCAGAATTTACCTTGTCGTATTTGCATTCATAACCCAATGTTTTTTCGCACAGGAATATCCCGGCGGTTTATCTGACGGAACACTAAAAGTAAACACTACGGAAATCCCCGTAAAAATCTTTACCACAACGGAGGTTAGTGATTTAGATGCCTTTGCAGGGAAAAAAATCGACCAGAATGTTTTGGTAATTCTGAATAAATCCAACTTCGAACCTGCTTATTACAACTTCAGCTCTTTGATTTTAAGCAAGTTTAAAAGTGAAAACTATCAGTTTTTTGATAAAAATTTTAAATTAATTCAAACTGCAGCTACTTCTGAAAACATTCAAACATTTAAATATGCTGTAAAATCTGATAAGCCTATAAGTGCATCTGACCAGGTGGAACTTGAAACTCCATTTAAAATATGGGATCCATCTAACGGAATTAAACTAGGACCCGTTACTTTACATTTTTACAGTCTGATGTTCATTTTCGCTTTTGGATTTGGTTATATTTTAATGACAAAGATCTTTAAAATTGACAACGTTAACCAAAAATATTTAGAGCCTCTTTTCACGTGGACTCTGATAGGAACTATTCTTGGTGCAAGATTAGGGCATGTTATTTTCTACCAGCCGGAATTATTCAAAGAAGACTTCTGGAGTGTCTTTTTACCCATAAGTACAAAAAATGGATTTAAATTCACAGGATTCTCAGGATTGGCTAGCCATGGTGCAACGATCGCATTAATCTTAACAACCCTTTATTATTGTTTTAAAATTATTAAAAAGAATCCTTTCTGGGTATATGACAGATTGGGAATCGTAGTATCTCTTGGAGGCGCTTTTGTGAGAATGGGTAATTTTTTCAACTCGGAAATCGTAGGGAAGCCAGTAGATCCTAATTCACCATTTGCATTGCTTTTCCCACAACAGAGCAGCGAATATGGGATAACAGTCCCGCGTTATCCAACTCAGCTTTTTGAAGCTTTCGGATACATCTGTCTGTTTATACTCCTATGGGTTCTTTATAAAAAGACAGACAAAAAATACCAGCAGGGATGGTTATTTGGTTTGTTCTTTATTATCCTTTGGGCGATAAGATTCTTTGTAGAGTTCCTAAAAGAGCCTCAGGGTGATGAGTTTATTCAAATGGGTGGTCTAAACACAGGTCAGGTGCTGTCTATTCCTTTTATGATTGCAGGAGTTGTGATCATGTTCATGTCTAAAAAGTTCAAAATCACTCAGGCAGAAAATGCTAAGCCAGAGTAATTGAATTTCAAAATAAAACAAAAAAGCCACAATTGAATTGTGGCTTTTTTGTTTTTGATATACATTCTAAATCGGGTATGAAAGTAGGATGCTTATAATTTTATAGCAACTCTTCTATTCACTCTTTCAAAAACGTTTCCGAATTCATTAACAACGTCATTCGGAAGCATTGATTCTTTGGAATGTTTTTCAGCGGCAAGATCAGCAGCTTTTCCATGCAGCCAAACGCCAAATAAAGCAGCTTCTTTTTCAGAATATCCCTGAGCCAGCAATGAGGCTAAAACTCCGGTCAGAATATCTCCACTTCCTCCTTTAGCCAGTCCTGAATTTCCTGTTACATTATAATAGACCTTACCTTCAGGCGTAATAACCTGTGTATGATGATCTTTTAAAACAATATAAATCTGGAATTCCTGAGCTTTATTACGAGCCAGCTCTAATCTTTCGAAAGAGTTTTCTGTTGCTCCGAATAATCGTTCAAATTCTTTTGGATGGGGAGTAATAACAGACCCTTTAGGGAACAATTTTAAGTTTTTCTTATTTTCAGCAATAATATTTAGAGCATCAGCATCTAAAACCAATGGCTTTGAATAAGTCTTCAAAAATTGCAGAAGACTTTTTTGTGTTTCCGGATGGGTTCCTAAACCAGGTCCAACTCCATAAACCGAATCGTCATCCTTCTCAAAGTGATCAATGTGCTGATCCCCTCCTTTAATAAACATGGCTTCAGGACATGAACTTTGCAAAATTTCATAGCCGCATCCCGGAGCAAGCGTAAAAGTAAGACCAGCACCTGCTCTCAGAGCAGATCGGGTTGAAAGCACTGCTGCCCCAATTTTCCCAAAGCTTCCTGCAATCATTGTTATCTTACCGTAAGTTCCTTTGTGAGCAAAATCCTGTCTGGGTCTAAAGGTTCTTTTAATAAGTTTCTCATCAATGACAAAATAACCGGTATCTGCAGCAGAAATATAATCTTCGCTCAGTTCAATATCCAGAATTTCTACCTTCCCAGTAAAATAACCGGTTTCAGGATGTAAAAAACTTCTCTTCCAGAACTGGAAGCTCAACGTGTAATCTGCTTTAAAAATGGTTGAATTATCATTGGAAACAGTATCTGCAAAAAGTCCGGATGGAATGTCAATAGATATTTTAACCAAATCAATCCCATTCAATTGATCCACAAGTTCCTTGTACTCCTCTTCCAGTTCTTTTGATAAACCGGTTCCGAAAAGTGCATCAATAATAATGGTATTGGAACCAAGGTTATTCTGTTCAACTTCATTGAATTTTTTTATCGAAACTCCGGAAATCCCTTCCAGTCTTTCAAAATTCACCTGTGCATCATCAGAAAACTCCGGTTTTGAACCATTGATAAACACATCTACATCAAAGCCCTTTAAGTATAATAGCCTTGCAATAGCAAGCCCATCCCCTCCATTATTCCCTTTTCCGCAGAAAACAGCAAACTTATTGTGATTTTTACAGTTTTCTGTTATCCAGCTCACACACGATTGTGCAGCCCTTTCCATTAGCCTTATAGAAGAAATCTGATCGTTTAAAATAGTAAACTCATCGCATTCTTTTATTTGCTTCGTCGTAAATATTTTCATGTCGTATTAGTATGGAGTCTAATTTATAAAATATTTTCTATTAATCCCTAATCGAACAGCGGAAGTCATTTAATATTTAAATAGACCAAGGAAACAATATTTTTTATAGATAAACGCAAATAAATGTCCTGTAAAAGAATAAAAAATAACAATTTTAATTATATTTGTGCAACACAACATTAAAAAAATAAATTATGGGATTTCTAAAAGAATTTAAGGAATTTGCAGTCAAAGGCAATGTCATTGATCTAGCGGTAGGGGTTATCATCGGTGCAGCCTTTGGAAAAATTGTTTCGTCATTTGTAGAAGACGTTGTTACACCTCTTTTACTGAATCCTGCTTTGAAAGCTGCAGGTGCTGAGAATATCAAATCATTAGTTTGGAATGGAGTTACTTATGGTAACTTTTTAGCAGCAGTTATTAACTTCTTATGTATTGCTCTTGTTCTATTTATGATGATTAAAGGAATCAACAAGATGTCAAAACCAAAAGAAGAAGCCGCTCCTGCCGGACCTACTGATGACCAAAAATTACTAACAGAAATCAGAGACTTGCTAAAAAGCAAAAATAACATATAAATAAAAAAACACCTCAATTGAATTGAGGTGTTTTCTTTTATTATTGTTACACTAAGTAAAATTAGTGAATCTGTAAAATACTTGAAATCTGATCAGCCAGGGAAAGACCTATTCTATCCTGTGCTTCTAATGTTGATGCTCCCGTATGAGGGGTTAACGAAATCTTTGAATGATTCAGAATTTCTTTAGAAGGCGTTGGTTCATTAATGAATACATCCAGTCCCGCAAACTTTACTTTTCCTGAGTCTAAAGCTTCAATTAAAGCAGCTTCATCAATGACTCCGCCTCTTGAACAATTAACAATAGCTACCCCATCCTTCATCATATTCAATTCGTTTTTACCAATCATATATCCATCTTTTTGAGCCGGAACATGAAGGGTAATAAAGTCTGAATGTTTTAATACTTCCTGCAATGGTTCTGTTTCAATATCTACATTGATAAACTGATTGTTATAGAATTTTACTTTGATACTCGCTCTTCCTACATTATTATCTGCAGCAACCACTCTCATTCCCAAACCTAAAGCAATTCTGGCCACCTCTTGTCCGATTCTTCCCATCCCAATGATACCAATGGTCTTACCTCTTAGTTCAATTCCTTTAGCATATGATTTCTTAAGAGCTGCAAACTCACTATCTCCTACTACAGGCATTTTTCTGTTGGAATCCTGCAAAAATCTTGCTCCGGAAAACAAGTGTGCAAAGACCAGCTCAGCAACCGACTCTGATGAAGCGGCCGGAGTATTGATAACGTGAATTCCTTTTTCTCTTGCATAGTCTACATCAATATTATCCATACCAACCCCACCTCTACCGATAATCTCAATAGATGGGCAGTTATCAATAATATCCTTCCTTACCTGCGTTGCACTGCGAACCAGTAAAGTACGAACCTTATGTTCATTGATATAATCTACTAAAAACTCCTGTGGAACTTTTGTCGTGATTACTTCAAACCCCTTTTCAGTTAATGCATCAATTCCAGATTGATCCAGACCGTCATTTGCTAAAACTTTCATGTAGAACTTTTATATTTTTTGAATTTGGATAAATGCACCCTTAGGCTCATTTATTATACTTAGTCTTTAAAAACTTCAATGGTAACTTGTTTCTCAACCAAATCAGTAAACTTACCTTTATATCGTGTTGCTCTCACCAGATGATTGTCTATCCAGTGATAATTACCTCCTCTTGGTTTTCCGCATAATACACTGTGATATTTAAATCCGTGTTTATCCAGCCAGTCAATGGTAATTTGTTTTAAATTCTCGGTTCTTGAAGTAAAAAAACAGATCTGATGACCTTCGTCATACCATTTATTAATTGTTTCCAGAGCATCAGGATAAGGCTCACAGGTAACCATTCTCTCGGGCTCTTCGTTAGGAACATCATCTGTAATGGTTCCGTCAATATCTATTAGGTAATTTTTCACTCCGTCCTTCAGTATAGGACTTATATGTTCGATATAATCTAACTCCATCATTAAAATTTGAATTGCGAAGTTACAATTTTTACAGGAAAGAGGATTGTTAAACTTAGTTTATGTTTAAATTAAACTACAATAAATACTATTTAATGAATAAAATAAACATTAATCTTGTCAGTTATACAATTATGATTAAAATTTTTCTGTTTTTTCATAAAAACCAAGAAATGTAAATATTGAAACCCAGGTTTTTATCTATTTTACATTTCTCCTGTAAGCATCTCTATGATGTTTTACCAAAAATTTCCAAAATACATTTATAAGACTTACATTTGTAGTAATGGAAGAATTCGTAGTCTTAGTAAACCCTGAAGATGATGTTTTAGGTTTGATGGAAAAGCAGCAGGCTCACATTAACGGCTTGCTACACCGTGCGTTTTCCGTATTTTTATTTAATGATAAAGGTGAGATGCTTTTACAAAAAAGGGCTTCGGAAAAATACCATTCTCCTAACCAGTGGACCAATGCCGTTTGCTCACATCCGAGAATTGGTGAAACTTACCTGGAAGGAGCAAAGCGCAGAGTAAAGGAAGAGTTGGGAATAGACACAGAACTTTCAGAAAAATTCAATTTTATTTATAAAGCAGATGTTGGCGGTGGCCTTTGGGAACATGAATTAGATCATGTATTCACAGGAAATTATGCTGCTGAATTCAACCTAAATAAAAAAGAAGTAGAGGAAGTAAGATACATTTCTATGGAAGATCTCGACAGAGAAATATCTGAAAATCCCCAGAATTTTACAGAATGGTTTAAAATCATTCTGGAGGAATATAAACACCATTTTTAGATGATAAAAAATACAATAATCGTATTAACGTTTTTGCTTGGATATTTTTCATTTGCCCAGAAAACAAAGACTTATGAAAATTCCAGCTATTCAATTAATGTTCCTGAAGGATGGAAAGCAACTAATGACAATGAGATTGTCAATATCTTTCCGGTCAATGAAATAGGAGCCATTACCATTTCCGAATATCATGATCTGGCTATTCCGAAAGAAGAAATCAAAAAATTCGTCCTTGCCCTTTACAAGTCTAATGATGATGAAAGTAAAGTAAAAACTAACAAAGGTAAAAAAGGATATACGGAATACTACTATGAGTATTTTGATGAGCAGGAAAAGCTTTTCTGGATTACCAGGGTCTTCCAGAAAGACAAAGAGCTATTCCTTATTACCATTAATTGCGGACAGAAATACTGGAATGGAAACTACATGAACCTTTTCAACGAGACTTTCAACAGTTTTAAAATAAAGAAATAAAATAAAAAATGAAGAAAACAGCCTTGTACGACAAACACGTTTCTTTGGGAGCGAAAATAGTACCTTTCGCAGGCTTTGAGATGCCTGTGCAATATTCCGGAGTTACGGAAGAACATTTTGCAGTAAGAGAAAAAGCGGGAATTTTCGATGTTTCTCACATGGGACAATTTTTTATCGAAGGACCGGGCGCCAGAGATCTTTTACAATTGGTTACCACCAATAATGTAGATGTTCTTGAAAAAGGAAAAGCTCAATACTCTTGTCTTCCTAACGAAAACGGAGGAATTGTAGACGATCTTATTGTTTACAAAATGGAAGATGAAAAATACTTTGTGGTTGTCAATGCATCAAATATTGATAAAGACTGGGATCATATTTCAAAATACAATACTTTCGGAGCTACAATGACCAATGCTTCAGATGAAATGTCTCTTTTAGCTGTACAAGGTCCGAAAGCTACGGAAATTCTTCAAAAGCTTACTGACGTTAATCTGTCTGAAATTCCTTATTATCACTTCACAGTGGGATCACTTGCAGGAGCTAATGATATCATTATTTCAAACACTGGATATACCGGAAGCGGCGGATTTGAAATCTATTTTAAAAATGAAAATGCTGAAACACTTTGGGATGCAATCATCAAAGCAGGAGAAGAAGAAGGCATTATTCCTTGCGGATTAGCTGCAAGAGATACGTTAAGATTAGAAAAAGGATTCTGTCTGTATGGAAATGATATCGACGATACTACTTCTCCTATTGAAGCAGGATTAGGATGGATTACCAAATTTGATAAAGATTTCGTTTCAAAAGATATTTTTGCAAAGCAAAAAGAAGAAGGTATCACCAGAAAACTGGTTGGTTTTGAGCTTGAGGATAAAGGAGTTCCAAGACACGACTATCCTGTAGTGGATGCAGAAGGAAATGTTATCGGAAAAGTGACTTCAGGAACGCAGTCACCAATGAAAAAAGTTGGTTTAGGATTAGCGTATGTTGATAAGCCTCATTTCAAATTAGGTTCAGAAATCTTTATCCAGGTTAGAAATAAAAATATTCCTGCAAAAGTAGTTAAGGCTCCTTTTGTTTAGATAAAAAATTCTATTGATATAAAAATAAGCTATCTCAGTTTTGAGATAGCTTATTTTTTATTTAGTCACGAATTCCTGAATTCATTTACTTGCGCATTCGTGGCAGGAATAATGTATTTGCGTTAAAGACAAGTACGGTATAGCTTTCGGTCCGGAGTACAGACGTCACCAACTCCTGGTGTATTGGAGACCACTCCCCCTGCGCCACCGCATAAAAGTTGCAATTAACCGGAGGTATCACCCACCATTCATTTATTTTAAATCTGCTCTGTCTAAGTTTCTGAAAATTGTAATCATAATAATAATTTTGGCAATAGCAAATATAAAACATTCCGATACCCTGGCTATTGCATCTTGAAATCCATAATTATAAATTAAGAGTCTGTTTAAATTTTATTCAGTAATAATTTTATGGCGGATAATTTGACCATGTTTTCAGAGGATTCCATTAAGAGTTCATAATTTCTGCATAATCTTCTATCGTTATCAAACCAAGCAAATGTACGCTCTATAATCCATCGTTTATGAATTGGCTCAAACCCTTTTACTTTTTTGTCACTCCGCATTACGATCTGAATGATATAATTAAACTTAATTCTTATTTCCTCAATAATCTCTCCTCTATAACCTCCGTCCGCCAGGATTACCTGAAGCGGAATTAGTAAATATCGCAGTGTTTTGATCAGTAACAATGCAGCCTTACTGTCATGAACATTGGCTACACTTACCATTACGGCTAACAAAAAACCATTTTTGTCTACCACAACGTGTCTCTTGATTCCTTTTATTTTTTTACCTCCGTCAAAGCCATTGAGTGAACGGTTATTTCCCCAACGAACACTTTGACTGTCAATAATTCCTAAACTTGCCTGCGCTTTCTGACCCCTGTTTCGTCGTACTTCCTCTCTCAATTTTGATAATAATAAATCGAAAATCTCCAGATTTGACCATTTTGAATAATAGTAATAAACCAATTGCCATTTGGGAAAATCATGAGGTAAAAGTCTCCATTGACAGCCTGTTTTTACTAAATAACTGATAGCATTCCAAATGACAACCAAATCATATTTTCGTTTTCTGTCATCAAAATCTAATGCTTTTTTTATAAATTGCCACTGAGTTTGGGTTAAGTCTGTTGGATACATTGATGTTTTTTTCTTTTGCAACTCTAAAATGACAATTTTTATGCAACTTTTAACCCTTACTATTTTTTATTATTACTTTTTTAAACAGGCTCTAAACCCTTTTCATAAAAGAACCAAAAACTATTATACAGAAGTACCGTCCATCCATCTTCTCATCTGTACCCTGTGAGCCGGTGTTTCTTCTACACCACCCGCCAAAACATCAAGAACTTTATCCCATAGGCTTTTTTTCTTGGATTGAGAGTCTTTCAATTCATTATAGGCTTGTAAATATTCTTTCTCATATTTATATGCCTCGTCATCTGAATAATTCCAAGGGATATATTTAAGAATATCCATTGTTAAAGTATCGATTTCTTCTGGTTTTAAACTTTCCATTAATGCCAGCTTCAACTTATAGGTTTCTGCTATTGAAAGTATCTTATTAACATTTAATGAAATTATCTGCCATATCCCATCCCATTTTTGAAGATTTTCTGTGACAAAAATGACATCCCCAATTTTTTTTAATTTTTCTAAACCTGCGACTACAGTTTCTCTATAATGGTTATGAGCCTCCCAGATTTCCGTCAGATTTGAAGTATCTTTATTGTTGAATTTATTTTCAATATTTTCTAGAATTCCAAACAATACCGTGATGTTTTCCATTACGTTTGCTTTCTCCCTGATCCATAAATTAATAACCATACTATCATTAGAAGTAGCAATTAATTTTCCAGCTTCAGCAATCTGTTGTACTGCATTATCACTACTTTCTTTAATTTCCTTGTTAGTAGACTTAATATCCAAAGAAAGTTTCCTTAAGCTTTGTACAGCTTTAATTACGGGATTGAATTGTTTTTCCATCATAATCTGTTTTAATTATATTTTATTTTAAAAGAATAAATGTGTTTTTAAGGGAGCAAAGAAATTCAATGTCTTGCGCCCACTAATTTACGAACTTCCCATCAAAATAACCAACTAACAGCCGAAAACAAAGCAATCATAACATAAAACACAAATTATTAATAAAAAATTTACAATAAAAACAATAAAATATAAATAAAAAGTAACATAAAAAAAAAAGAAAACAATATTTTTTTCAACTAATGATCAAAATGGATATTTACTTTCAAATTCACTAAAAACAAAAAGAGGTTGTATATCTACAACCTCTTTTTGTTTTTAATAGCAAATACAGCATAGCTTTCGGTCCGGCGTACAGACGTCACCAACTCCTGGTGTATTGGAGACCACTCCCCCTGCACCACCGCATAAAAAGTTGCAATTAACCGGAGGTATCGCCCCACCATTGATCTCTTTTAGATCTGCCCTGTTTAGGTTTTTGATTTTTTTAAGACTTGTGATCATAGTAATAGTTTTTAGTGTTATCAAATATACTTTTTTTTGTACAAAAAATAAATATTTGATTCAAAAAATAACCTCACAATCAACTGAAATCAAATAAGTTAAATAGAATCTTTTTATCTAAAATTGTTTTAACGACAATATCCGATCAATTCACTCCAAAGAATTCTTTAAGATCTTCTACGTTTTTCTTATCATTTCCTACAAAAATTTCATTGTCTGTAAGGAAAACAGGACGTTTCAGGAACGTATAGTGATCCAGCAAAAGGTTTTTAAAATCCTTTTCCTCCAAAGATTTTACATCCAGTTCCCTTAATTTGATCTGGGTTGATTTTCTGCTGAATAATGCTTCGTAAGACTTTGTCTTTTTATACATTTCAGCCAACTCTTCTTTGGTAATAGGCTCTTTTTTTATTTCGCGAAGCTGCCAACCGTTAAGATCAAATTGCGCCATTATTTTTCTGCAGGTATCGCAGGTGTTAAGATAAAATACCTTTTTCATCATCTATTATCATTTTATTATTTGACAAAAAAGCTTTTTGCAAGCTTTAGTCTTCAAAAATAGGATTTAATCTAAGATTCTAAAAATTATTAAATATCTTTATTCAAATTTTATAAGAATGGAGAACAAGCCAATTACCTTTCAGTTTATCTCAGAGCCCTCAGATGTTAATTATGGAGGAAATGTTCACGGCGGGAGTGTAATGAAATGGATAGACCAGGCAGGGTATGCTTGTGCAACAACCTGGAGCGGAAATTATTCCGTGACCGTCTATGTAGGCGGAATTCGTTTTTACGAGCCTATTAAAATCGGAGAAATTGTAAAAGTAGAGGCCCGGGTAATCTATACCGGCTCTTCTAGTATGCATATTTCAATTAATGTATTTTCACGAAATCTAAAACAACCTACTTTTGACAAAAAAACCCATTGTATTATTGTTTTTGTTGCGGTAGATGAAAACGGTAAAAAGCTTCCGGTTCCCAAATGGATTCCAATATCTGAAGAGGATAAGCAACAGGAGCAGTATGCAAAGCGATTAATGGAGCTCAGAACTCAGATTGAAGATGAAATGAAGCCTTTTTTGTAAGATAAGAATCCAGACAAATATGATACCCATATATTGAAATAAAATAGGGTAAAGGGAGGACATCAATAAAAACATAGTTGATAATAAAACATCATATAATACCATGAAAAATATTTTTATACTATCTGCTTTGTTTACGATCATTTGGTTCCAGTCACAAACCCATAGGTTCATTTATGAGCTTCAGTCTAAAATGGATTCTACAGAAACACATCATGAAAAGCTGAACATGATTTTGGATATCACCCCAAAAGAAGTCAAGTTTTACGGACAGAATTTAATGACAACAGATTCCTTAAATAAAAAATTTGGAATGAATTCAAGCCATACCGATATGTCCGGACAGATTATCAAAAGAAATATTAATTCTTTCGATAACGAAAATTTCATCAATATAAAAATGGGGTATTACTCATTTAAAACTACTGATAAAATCAATTGGATCATCTCTGATGAAATCAAGAAAGTTGAGAATTACACATTACAAAAAGCTACCACAAAGTTTGGAGGAAGAAACTGGACTGCCTGGTTTTGCAAAGATATTCCGTTTAATGAGGGGCCATTTAAATTTCGGGGATTACCAGGCTTAATTTTTGAACTGTCAGACTCCAATAAAAATTTCATTTATCACTTGGTAAAAAGCCAGAAGTTATCTGGAATCTATTCCACAGAAGATTTTATAGAATCCAACTTCGGAAATAAAGCAGTACCCATTAATGAAAAACAAAAACAAAAGCTAATGATGGAGTTTTATAACGATCCTTTTGCATTTGAAAGAACCAACTTTAGCAAAACCAATACGAATCTCAATATTAACATCAACGGGAAAGAAATCCATAATGTAGATGAATTAAATACTCAGACTAAAAGTATGCAGGAGGTTATCAGAAAATATAATAACCCCATTGAAATTGATAAAGCCATACATTACAGATAATTTAAATTCAAATAAGGGAATGTAGTTTTTCCTTTAGTATGTTTTTTTCAAATTATCAAAATAATAATTATATTTGTCATGATAAAAGGAAATGGTGTTCTTCCTTACCCAACCGCTTTACATAAGCTGATGACGCCTGATTAATAGATTATCAACCGTAATTTAATCAGGATTATTATGTCTAAACATCCAAAAACAATAAGTAAAAAAGTTAATTTTCACATAAGATTTTTCTTTAGAAGATTTCCTGCTGCTCCTTACATTTTAAAGTGGTTTAGCATCAGTATTATTATTGGAATGCTCATAGGAACAGCTTCTGCCGGATTTCTACAATCATTACAATGGGCTACTCAATTTAGAGAAAGCCATATCTGGCTCATCGCTTTTTTACCAGTAGGCGGATTTTTAATTGGCCTTTTATACTACTATCTGGGTAAAGATGTTGAAGCCGGTAATAATTTACTCATTGACAATATTCATGATCCAAAAGAGACTATTCCTTTCCGAATGGCGCCATTTGTTTATCTGGGCACTATGGTTACTCATTTCTTTGGAGGGTCGGCAGGTCGTGAAGGAACCGCCTTGCAAATGGCAGGAGCTATTGCTGATCAATTCAGCAAACCTTTTAAGCTTGACAAAAATGAGCGGAAAATATTAATTATCTCAGCAATTGCTGCCGGTTTTGGCTCTGTATTCGGTACCCCTTTAGCCGGAGCAGTATTCGGACTGGAAATTTTCTTAATCGGAAGAATCCGTTATAATGCTATTTTCCCTGCTTTTGCTTCTGCTATCCTCGCTGACTGGGCAACCAACCTTTGGCAGGTAAAACACACCCATTACACTATCGGTTTTATTCCCAAACTGGAATTTCTTCCTCTATTGTATAGTATTATCGCCGGTATTGCTTTTGGGATATGTGCTGCAACATTCAGCAAAACCCTCCATTGGATAGGCAATATTTTTAAAACAAAAATTAAATTCCCTCCATTTCGTCCGATTATCGGAGGTACTATCGTGGCGCTTGCAGTATTTGCCATGGGAACCACACGATATATAGGGTTAGGCATTCCTGTCATTCTCGAATCTTTCGGAACTCAACTTCCCATGTATGATTTTTTGTTGAAAATGATCTTCACTATTGTTACCCTTTCTGCCGGCTTTAAGGGCGGTGAGGTAACTCCCCTGTTCTTTATCGGAGCCACTTTAGGAAGTGCCTTATCTTTGTTTATCCCACTTCCTGTAGGGTTATTGGCAGGAATGGGATTTGTAGCCGTTTTTGCAGGTGCTACCAATACTCCTTTAGCTTGTATGCTGATGGGTATTGAGCTGTTTGGAGCTGAATCGGGGATATATGTAGCAATTGCTTGTATTGTTTCTTATCTGCTTTCGGGGCGTAACAGTATTTACAGCAAACAGAGAATTGGTGAAGCTAAAAACAGAAGGTATGAAAGTGATCAGGATAAATGCTTTTCCGACTTGTGAAATTAGTAAGTTTGTATATTCATATTTAATTATAATCTCAAGATGTTTGATTACAGACTAAAAGTTTTTTATACGGTTGCGTCCAGGCTGAGCTTCACAAGAGCTTCTGAGGAATTGAATATTTCACAACCCGCAGTTACCAAGCATATCAAAGAAATAGAAAATCAGCTCAATACTAAACTCTTTGACCGAAAAGGCACATCTATTCAACTTACTCGCGGAGGAGCGGTTCTCTATACATATGCCGAAAAGATTCGGAATATGTACAGGGATCTTGAGTTTGAAATATATCAGCTGAATGCTGAGCATAAAGGTAAATTAATTATTGGAGCTAGTACCACCATAGCTCAGTATATCCTTCCTGAAATTTTAGCCAAATTCCATGCTTATTATAAAGACATCAAAATCGAACTGTTGACCTACAACACAGAAACAATTTCCACTCTTTTGAAAGAGGGAAAGATTGATTTAGGGATTATCGAAGGTGAATCTCAATCCTCTTATTTCGATTATCAGCCCTTTAAAGCTGATGAAATTGTACTTGTTGCAAAATCTGACCATCCATTGGCCTTAGCAAATAAAACTTTAAGTATTAAAGATCTGTCTCAACTGAACTTAGTGGTAAGAGAACAAGGCTCCGGAACTCAGGAGTTTATTCAAAATCGTTTGCGTGATAAGAATATCGATATGGAAGACCTCAATATCATTATGCAGTTAGGGTGCAGCGAAAGTATTAAAAGCTATCTTTTATATTCCGAATGTATGGCATTTTTATCAATCAGTACAATACTAAATGAATTGAAATATAATATGCTGAGTATTATTGATATTAAGGGGTTTAGTATCGAAAGAAATTTTCATTATATCCTTCCAAAAGGTGAACAATCTGGGCTAATTAAACTTTTCCTGAGGTTTATTGGGTAGAGGTTTCTGGTTGCGAGGTTTGACATTCAGATTAAGATTTACATACAAGGTTTAAGAGATAGAGGATTGTTGGTATAGGCCTGTATAAAAGCGATTTCGCAATTCAGCAATTTTGCGATTTCACCTTACAATTCCCAATACTAATTGCAACTACCCCTATTCTATCTATAACTAAAAGTTATCTTTAATAACAAAATACAATTTAGTTTGTAATAATAAATTTTGGAATTTTGCCCTAAGATTTCAAAATTTATAGAACATGAAAGATTTCATTCGAAATGAAAGATTCCAAAAGATTACATTCTTAGGATTAAGCATTTTTTGTCTCACACCATTAGTTTCATCACCGATTGCTTTAGCACTGGGGTTTATGTTGGCTGTATTTTTAGGAAACCCCTTTGAAAAGTACCTTCATCAATATATTCATGTATTGCTTCAGATATCCATCGTCGGACTTGGATTTGGATTAAAGCTCAATGAGGCCATGCAGGCAGGAAAAACAGGATTTGTTTTAACGATCATCAGCATTTCAACCGTAATGGTTTTAGGTTACGCTCTGGGTAAAGCATTTAAACTGGAAAAACAATTATCTTATTTAATTTCCGTAGGTACGGCAATATGTGGTGGAAGTGCTATTGCGGCTACCTCTCCTATTATCAAGCCCAGTACAAAACAAATTTCCCTGGCTCTGGCCATTGTTTTTACCCTCAATTCTATTGCTTTGTTTGTTTATCCCGCAATTGGTCATGCCTTAAACCTGACTCAACAGCAATTCGGGCTGTGGTGTGCTATTGGAATTCATGATACCAGTTCTGTAGTGGGAGCTGCGAGTAAATATGGAGATGAAGCTTTAAAAATAGCCACCACTGTAAAGCTAGCCCGGGCTCTTTGGATCATTCCGGTTTCTTTGATCACGATGTTTATTTTTAAAAATAAAGAGTCTAAAATTAAAATCCCCTGGTTTATCGGATATTTTATACTCGCTATTATTTTAAATACGTATTTCCCATTTTTTGACCAGTTCAGCTCATCGATAACAGCTGTAGCCAAATCAGGATTGAACCTCACCTTATTTTTCATCGGTTCCAGCTTATCTCTGCAAACATTAAAAACAATAGGCTTAAAGCCTTTAACAGCAGCTGTCCTCTTATGGATTACCATAAGTGTGGGAAGTTTAGTTTACATCATCTACTAATTGCAACAAAGGCCTTTTGAATACTCAAAAGACCTTTGTATATTAAATGTGGAAATGTTTGTTTATCTCTAGCTGAAATAATTCTTAAACTTGCCTATCATTAACAATTTTCTACTTGTGGGCAAGCAATATATTGAACACAATATTTAGGTCCTGTAACAGATCCTGAACAGCTGCAACCGCATAAAGACAGGTCTGGGTTTTTATCTACACCACCAACGATGTTTTTAAGTTCTTCTTTCCTTAATTTTTTAGCGTTTTTAAAAATGTTGTTTGACATGTGATTGGATTTTGAGATTGAACAATATAGTTTAGTGATTTCAAATTTAAACAAATAAATAATATTCAGTACATAGTTTGATGAAAAAATTTATAATTTATTTATTTTGTAATAGTTAATATTCCAAAAACAGGAAATACACTTATATAATTAATTAAACACCTATTCATCATTCTGTAAATTCCAAGTCTTTATTATGCGTTTCAGAAATGGTCAATGCTGAATAGAATGCCAATCCGAAAACTACAGTTCCTACTATTGCCGCGCTGATAATCACTGTAAAATTATTCTTAAGAAGATCAAATGCAAGGATCATCACCGGAACCAATCCCCTCACCATATTAGGCACTGTAGTTGTAGCCGTATTTCTGATATTGGTTCCAAACTGTTCGGCAGCCAATGTTACAAACATGGCCCAATATCCGGTTCCCAACCCTAGCCATACACAGAAAATATAATACTTGGTTTCCGTATCCGTATTTCCAAAAAGCATGATCACTACTCCTACTAAAGTAAAAGCCAACATATAAAAAATAGCCATTTTTCTGGATTTCAGAAGATGCGAAATAAAACCGCTCAACAGATCCCCGACAGAAATACCTACATATCCCCACATAATTGCTTTTCCGGGATTGATTTCCTTAATCCCCATTTCCGGAGCAAACTGATTGGCCAAAACTGCTAAGATGCCGATACAATACCAGGTCGGAAGTCCGACAGCAATACATTTGACATACCGAATAAAGCGGTCTTTATTGGTAAAAAAGGAAAGAAAATTACCTTTAGAAACTGTTGCAGCATGTTCAATATTCTTATAGATCCCGGATTCCGAAACACTGATTCTTAAGAAAAGAAGCATAACGCCTAGTCCCCCACCAATAAAATAAGAAATATTCCAGCTTCCCGCCAATTCTACAGTCAATTGAGCCACTACTGCTCCCATAAGTCCAAAACCGGCAACTACTGACGTTCCAATAGCTCTCAGATTCTTCGGCAGGCTTTCAGAAACAAGCGTTATTCCCGCTCCAAGCTCTCCGGCTAATCCAATCCCCGCAATGAACCTTAGAGCGGCATATTGATACACTAAATTCTCTTTGGGAAAATAAGGCAAAAAACCACAGGCTATGTTTGCCAGGGAATATACCAGAATCGATCCGAACAATACAGAAAGTCTTCCCTTTTTGTCTCCAAAAATCCCCCAGAAAACTCCTCCTATTAATAACCCCACCATCTGACAGTTCAAAATGAAGGTACCATCAACGTCCGGATTCAATCCTAATGCTTTTAAACTAGGGATTCGTACAATACCAAACAAAAGCAGGTCATAAATATCAACAAAATAGCCTAAGGCAGAAATAATAACAGGAATAGAGAAAATGTACTTCAGCTTTGAAGACATGGATAGTTCTTGCATTTTTAAATTTTGATAAAAATAAAAAACCTTTCAATTTCTTGAAAGGTTTTTACAAAATATCTTTGTTAAATTATTATCTCGCAATATTCACAGCTCTCGTCTCTCTGATCACTGTTACTTTTACTTGTCCAGGATAAGTTAATTCATTCTGAATCTTTTCAGAGATATCGTAAGACAGCTGAGAAGCAATTTCATCATTTACTTTTCCGCTTTCTACCATTACTCTCAATTCTCTACCTGCCTGAATCGCATAAGCGCTGGATACACCATCAAAGCTTAGTGCTGCTGATTCAAGATCTTTCAGTCTCTGAATATAAGACTCCAATACCTGGCGTCTTGCCCCCGGTCTTGCTCCGGAAATAGCATCGGCTACCTGGATAATAGGAGACAATAAAGAAGTCATTTCAACTTCGTCGTGGTGAGCTCCGATAGCATTAATTACTTCAGGGTTTTCACCATACTTCTCAGCCCATTGCATACCTAGCAATGCGTGAGGAAGTTCAGATTCCTGCTCAGGAACTTTTCCAATATCATGTAAAAGACCTGCTCTTTTAGCCAGTTTCACATTTAATCCTAGTTCAGCAGCCATGGTTGCAGCAATGTTGGCAACTTCTCTGGAGTGCTGTAATAGATTTTGTCCGTAAGAAGAACGGTATTTCATTCTACCTACGATCTTAATCAATTCAGGGTGTAATCCATGAATTCCTAAGTCTATAATAGTTCTTTTACCAACTTCAATGATCTCCTCTTCAATTTGTTTTCTTGTTTTTTCAACAACTTCTTCAATTCTTGCAGGGTGAATCCTCCCATCCGTAACCAATCTGTGAAGCGATAGTCTTGCAATCTCTCTTCTTACAGGGTCGAAACATGAAAGAAGAATAGCTTCCGGAGTATCATCTACAATAATCTCAACTCCTGTTACCGCTTCCAATGCACGGATATTTCTACCCTCTCTACCGATAATTCTCCCTTTTACTTCATCAGATTCAATATTGAAAACCGATACTGAGTTTTCAATAGCCTGTTCTGTACCGATTCTCTGGATCGTTTGAATTACGATTTTTCGGGCCTCACTCTTTGCATTAAGCTGAGCTTCTTCCATAATGCTTTGAACATGAGCTTGAGCTCTAGTCTTAGCCTCTGCTTTCATCGATTCTACCAATTCAACTTTTGCTTCTTCAGCAGTATAATTGGAAATCTTTTCCAGAATTTCAACTTTTTTAGAAGTTACAGAATCTAGTTCCTGTTGTTTTCTTTCTAAAATTTCGTTTTTCTTAGCGTAATCTGCAATTTGTCTGTCCAGATCCTTTTCAAGCTTTCCTGTCTTACTAAGCTCGTCGTTTAGCTTATGTTCTTTATCCTTTGTTCTTTTCTCAATCTCCTGCATCTTCTTTTCACGAACCTGGATATCTGCATCATGCTGAGATTTTAGTTCAAGGAACTTTTCTTTAGCTTGAAGGTTTTTTTCTTTTTTTATGGATTCAGCTTGTACATTAGCTTTTTCTATAAGGTTTTCGGCATTTTTCTTTGCATCATCTATAATAAATTTTGCTTTGGTATTCAGTGAGCTTATAGAGAAAAACATCCCTATCACCGCACCAATCACCAAACAAATAACGCCGACTATTATGGCTGTTGTCATATATATTGAGTTTTAATTGTCTAAACTATTTAATTAAAATAAAAAAAGCCCACAATAATCCAGTGATATAGAGTAAACTCCTAATCAACACGATTTGAACTGATTTCCACTGTCTGTAATCCGGAGAACCGGCACGCCATTCAATGGACATTTGTTCGGTAATTGTTTAGCGTTGAGTTTACCTTTAATGTGTTAGAATTATTGTAGGCAGTCTTTTCAGGAAAAAAAATCTATTTCCCAATTTCATTCAACGATTGATTAATTTTGGCTAATCTTTCGTTGGTTGAATTTATGTTTTTTTCGTAGTTAAGAGAAACGACTTCAGCATTGGTTCCCAATTTCAGGGCACACATCGCTAAAGCATCCTGTTTATCTCTCACATCGAAGTTTTGTTCAAAATCTTTAATCATATTTTCGATCTGCTTCCCTACCTTACGCAAAGTTTCTTCCTCTGCTGCCGGTACATTCAGCGGATATACTCTTCCTGCAATGTTGATGGTTATTCTCCTTACCTCCATTATAATCCACTGTTTTGAAGCTGAGCAATACAAAAATCAATTTCTTTTACCAATCTGTTGATATGGTTTTTCATTAATCTATTGTGTTCAGGATTTCCTGATATTGCTGAATAAAGTTTTATATTTTTTTGTTCTTCTGCTAATACCTGACTTCTTTTTCTTTCATCATCATACTTCTTCTTCAGTTCCTCGTGCTCTGTATTTAATTCCGTAAATTTCTCAGTAAGATTCTGATAGTTTTTATGTAAATTCAAAATCTTTTTTTCCAGCTCTGAAAAATTGTTTTCTAAATCTTGAAGCATTTCAGGTTTATATATTCTAACTATTAGCAAAAATATAAAAATATTAACATTAACAAAAATAAAACTCTCTATATTTTGATATGAAGCACAAAAAAGGAGATACAAAAGCATCTCCTTGATTTATTTTAAGTGTATTTCTTATTCGAATTTCAAGACAAACATTACTGCTCTTGTCTGTAAACTAGACATTGCTGCAGCCCAGTAAGGAGGTGTCGTGGCATTATCAGCAACCACTTCATTATTCATAATGAACGTTCCTCTGATCGCCGGTGTTAATTTGAATTTATTAAAGTAAAACTGAATTCCCATTTCTGCGGACCATGCAAAATTATGCGTAGTAGATCTGAACACTTGCTGCAAATTATCATCCGTAGAACTTGAATTGGATTGCAGGTTAACAATATAGTTCACCCCTGCTGCTATATATGGTCTTGAATTATACCATCTGTGCCCATGAAGTTCCAACAAGATGGGAATATCTACCAAAGTTGATTTCACATCTCTCACTTTATCTTTCTCAGTTAAAGGAATAGGAAAAAATGGAGGATTGGTTAAAGTCCCAGCTGCATACTGGTCATTAGATTGTGTATTAAAAGTCAACTGCCTTTGAGCAAATTGTAATCCTGGTTCCGCTCTTAAATCAAGATAATCGTTAAGTCTCCACTTTCCGATCAGTCCGGCTCCAAAATTATAACTTGATTTAGACGAAACGAGATTATAATTCCCATCCATACCGTATCTTGGATTGAGTACTATACGGTAGTCTAGTCTGTTACCATTCAGATAAAAACCCCAGCTGAATACTTGTTGGTCAAACTGCTCCAACTTATCCATCCTGTTTCGGGTTCTAAATTGCGCGTCTGCAAAGACTGCAATATTTACTGAGGCTAAAACCAGTGCTCTTAATAAAAATTTATTCATAGGTTACTTTGTTGCTTTGTAAATTGTGGCTATACCTAAACTTAGTTTTTTATATTCAACTTTCTTAAATCCTGTATCTAAAAGAATTTGTCTCATCTTTTCCCCAAAAGGAAAAGCATTTACAGAATCCGGAAGGTATGTGTATGCCCTATTATCTTTAGAAACCAATCTCCCTATGGCAGGTAATATATTTTTGAAATAAAACATATAAAATGGTCCCAAAAACCCCTCAACCTTTGAAAACTCCAGTATAAAAACACTTTTGTTATCTTTAACTACTCTTCTTAACTCTGATAAACCTTTCGTAAGATTTTCAAAATTTCTCACTCCAAATGCAACGGAAACAGAGTCAAATCTATTGTCCTCGAAAGGTAAATTTTCTGCATCCCCCTTCTGCATGGAAATTTTGCCGTCTAAATTAAGTTTTTTTATTTTAATAACGCCAACATTTAACATTTGTTGCGATAAATCTAAACCAATTACTTTTGCACCGGTTCCTTTTTCAATCGTGATTGCCAGATCTCCCGTTCCTGTAGCCACATCCAGCACTTCCTGAGGGGTGTCATTTTTCATCCAATTTACCAATTTATTTCTCCATAAAACATCAATTTTCATGGATAAAACATGGTTCAAAAGGTCATACTTGGGTGCAATATTGTCGAACATATCCTCTACCTGGCTCTTCTTTGTAGCCTCAGAATTGTAGGGCGTTACTTTAGTGATATCTTTTGTCAAAACTTGTAATATTCTTTATAGTAGTTAAGGTAATCTTGTTTTCTGAAAATCTTTGAGCGGGACTCCACTTTATCAATATTTTTAATCACTTTATCATAATCTTCATCTACGTTATAATAAAAATCATCAGTGAAAAGTTTATTGAAATGCTTGGCTCCGCCAAAATATTCTTTACCGTCAATTACGGTCTTATTGAGCTCCAAAAGTAATGAATCTTTTTTAAGATTGTATCCATAATATTGTCGGTTGATATAATAATCCTGATGAGCAATGTTAACCAGCCCACGAATTTTATTTACCTGGAAGGCAGAATCATATAATAATTTTTTGTTCCTGTCGAAAACTTTAATCGCATTTTTCCCCTGATTCAGATTAACCTGTACCGACTGTCCTGCGGAGATAATTCCCTCAGAACCATTATTGATTTTATAGTAATAGGTATTGGGAGTAGGATTATCTACCAGATAATAATTTTTCTTGGCTAGAAAAAAGAAATAGATCCCAAAGGCAATTATAAACGCCACAATAGCAATAGCTAAGCCTTTTAAGGCCGGATTATTTTTCATAGATTGTAAAGTACAATTTTTGCAAATTTAATAATATTTTTAATTCTTCGTTATTAAGATTAATTATTAACTTTGCATTTTTAAAAAATCATTTAAACGAATGCCGAATACGATCATTATTGGTTCTGGATCTTATATTCCTAATAGAGTTATAGGTAGAGACTTTTTCATGAATTCTGAGTTCTATACAGATGAAGGGGAAAAGATAGAAAAGCCAACTGAAGAAATTATTGCCAAATTTGTAGAAATCACCGAAATAGAAAACAGAAGATTTATTGAGGAAGATCTTACAAATTCACAAATCGGATATGAAGCTGCAAAGGTTGCTATTGAAGATGCCAAAATAGATGCAGAAGAATTGGATTACATTATTTATGCCAGTAATTTCGGAGAGGTTACGGTAGATGGTTATGTCAATTTCATGCCTAATATGGCTGCGAGAGTAAAAAATAAACTAGGGATAGAAAACAGAAAGTGCGTTACTTACGATATGATTTTCGGTTGCCCGGGTTGGGTAGAAGCTATGATTTTAGCAGATAACCTTATTAAAGCTAAAGCAGCTAAAACCATTCTTGTTGTGGGAGCAGAAACACTTAACCGTGTTACAGATCCGCACGACAGAAACAGAATGATCTTTGCTGACGGCGCCGGTGCTGTTGTCGTTAAAGCAACTGACGAAGAAAATGTTGGTATTATTTCTCACAATACCATTTGTGATAATGGTCCGGAATTATGCTACCTTGCCAATGGTCCTTCTATCAATAAGGATGCAGATCAAAAGCGTTTATTTGTAAGAATGCAGGGAAGAAAAATTTATGAGTATGCTCTTAAAAATGTTCCTGTAGCCATCAAAGAAACTATTGATGATGCAGGATTATCTATTGAAGATATTGATAAAATATTGATCCACCAGGCTAATGCAAAAATGGATTACGCCATGATCGAAAGACTCCATAAGCTTTATGAGGTAAAAGATTATGATCACGCGATCTCTCCAATGACGATTCAGGAGTTTGGAAATTCCTCTGTAGCAACCATTCCTACAATGTATGATTTAATAATTAAAGGAAAAATGGCTGGTCAAACGTTTAAAGATAAAGGTAACATTGTAATGACTTCGGTAGGTGCCGGAATGAACATCAATGCGATCGTTTATAAATTTCCTTAAGAATAAAACAACTTAAAAATATAAAAAGCACAAAGGGAATTTTTCTTTGTGCTTTTTTTAACCAGATTATGCAAAAAAATTTTTTAATTATTGCCGGTATTTTCCTTTTTCTGGAAATTTACATTTATCAGGCAATAAGAACCCTCACTGACAATTCCTGGATAAAAATAGGCTATTGCATATTATCCTTGGTACTTTATGGAATCTTTGCTTATGAACTTATGCATTTTCAAAAAGCGGACAGAAGCTCGGTAAGAATCCAATGGATGATGTCTCTTTTTTTAATCTTTATTCTACCGAAGATTTTCATCGTTTTATTTCTATTGATTGACGATATTTTTAGAACAGGTACCTATCTGCTAGGCTTTAAAAACCCTTCAGAAAATTTCTTCCCTGAAAGAAGAAAATTCCTCAGTTTAATGGGATTAGGATTAGGAGGAGTTCTTTCCGCTCTTTTTATCGACGGAATCACTTTTGGAAAATACCGTCATAAAGTAAGAAAGGTAAAAGTAAAACTCAATAATCTTCCCAATAGTTTCAAAGGATATAAGATCGTCCAGATTTCAGACGTTCACAGCGGGAGCTTTTCAGATCCAAGCAAATTAGAACACGCTATCAAACTAATTAATGAGCAGAACCCTGATCTGGTATTATTTACCGGAGATATGGTCAATAATGTTTCTGATGAATTTAAACCTTTCATTCCTTTGTTTTCTAAAATCAAAGCCAAAGACGGAAAGTTTGCAGTACTCGGAAACCATGATTATGGTGATTATGTAACATGGACTTCTCTGGATGCAAAGAAAAAGAATCTGGACACCCTGATTGAATACGAAAGACAAGCTGGATTCGATATGCTTAGAAATGAACATAGAGTCATTGAGAAAAATGGTGAAAAGCTCTATATTTTAGGAGTTGAAAATTGGGGACTCAAACCCTTCCCTCAATTTGGAGATATCGACAAGGCGCTTGAAGGACTTCCTGAATCTGCCGCAAAAATACTAATGAGCCATGACCCTACCCATTTCGATTACGTGGTTAAACAACACCCCGGAAACGTTCAGCTAACATTATCCGGCCATACCCACGGTATGCAGTTCGGATTGGATCTTAAAAATATCAAATGGTCACCCGTTCAATATCGTTATCCAAAATGGGCTGACATCTATGAAAGTGAAGGAAAGTTCCTATATGTCAACAGAGGTTTCGGAGTTTTAGGTTATCCAGGAAGAGTGGGCGTATTACCGGAAATAACGCTTTTTGAATTGGCTTAAATTATCTAGTTTAGTAGAAAACAAAACATTAACATTAATGAAAGATACTGGTGAAAGGCATATATTAAACGAAAGTTTTAACAATAAATCTGAATTATATCTTCATCTGATGCATATTGCCACTTATGAATATGCTAAAAATTTTGTGAAAAATAAAAAAGTTTTAGACTTCGGATGTGGTTCAGGTTACGGTACACATATGTTATCAGAGAATACAGAAAGTATTATTGGCGTTGATATAAGTAATGAAGCTATTGATTATGCAAAAAAAGAATATCGCTCTTCTAATTTAAGCTTTATGACAATTTCCGAACTAGAAAATGAAAAATTTGATCTCATAACATCCTTTCAAGTTATCGAGCACGTTCCTAACGATCGTGAATACACTGCCAATTTAAAAAAGATGTTGAACCCCGGTGGTATTTTGATTATTTCAACTCCGGATAAAAAACACAGACTTTTTAAATATATACAACAGCCCTGGAATATTTTCCATCTCAAAGAATACACTTCGGAAAGTTTGCATAAAACACTTTTAAAACAATTTAAAAAAGTAGAAATTTTAAAAATAGGTTCCGAGTCGGACTTGGTTTTGGAAGAGATCAAACGAACAAAAAAGCAAAGAATAATCACACTACCATCAACCCTATTCTTTTATCCATATTTTTTAAGAGTTTCGCTCTTAAAGCTTCAAAAAAGCCTATTTGATTTCATCAAAAAATCAAAATCCAGTAGTCAACCCAATCCTATGCAAAATACTACTAACAAACATTTCTCATCAGAATATTCTCCTGAAGATATTCTCTTTAAAAAAGAGATGCAATACTCTACAGATTTATTGGCAATCTGCAAAAATGAAGAATAGAATTAAAATATATAATCTTTCATACGGGAAGTAGCAAGCTCCTTCTCATTGATCCAGGTAAGGAGGGCATTTAATTTGTCCTCCATTTTTTTTCCAGAAAACAGACTCCTGTAAAAAGGTATTTTAAACGGATATGTATTGAAATCAGTAAACTGCCATGAGTTAAGATAGATCAAAACAAAATCATCGTTTTTTAAGGTCTCAAAGACCATATTCTGGTAATACTTCATCGGAAGTACCTGAAAAACGAAATCATTATAGGGTAATTGACTATATGGCGAGATACTCTCCGGAACAATACTTAATCCTTCTTCCTCTATAATTTCAGTATTCCTTTTTAACCGTTTAAAAGGAAAAAGAATATTAGCATTATCAATATTGGAAACGTAATTAAATTCCAACAGCTTTAAATTCTCCTGAGGAATCTTATGATCTTTTTGCCGGATTCCCCGGATCTGTTTTCCCAGAAAATCTTGAGTCCTTTTTTTAACTTCTTCAACTTTCTCAAGGGTTGAATTTTTATTATAAAAAGCAATTTCATGCCCACGGCCTGAAATTGCTTTTATAAGATTTTGCAGTTTTTCCACGATAGAAATTTCAATAAAAAAACTCGCTTTGATATCATGAAGATCCAGAATTCTGAGAATAGCTTTTGTGTTATCAATTGTTATTACCAATCTTTCTTCATCGGAAATTTCCGCTCCATTTTTCACTTCAGAATCAATATTCACGATGTTAAAAGTCAATAATATCATTTAAACTTAATTTTATATAAAATTTATAATTAATTAAAAATCAGATGTTAAAACTATTCTTAATTAAACCTATACTTAAAGTAATTAGTTTTTATTTAATTTCACTTTCAGATTCTTGATCATGTCCTTTGTCATTTCAGAAATTCCAAAATCATAAGTCAATCCCCAGTCTTTTTTAGCTATGGAATCATCAATTGAAGCAGGCCATGAATCGGCAATCTCTTGTCTAAAATCCGGCTTGTAATCAATCGTAAAATCAGGAATTTCTTTTTTAATTTCTTCCGCTAATTCTTTTGGAGTAAAAGACATCCCTCCTAAATTATAAGAAGAACGAACGGTTAAACTCTCTTTTGGCGCTTCCATTAATTTCAACGTTGCATTGATCGCATCATCCATATACAACATAGGCATCCCTGTATTTTCTGAAATGAAGCTGGTATACTTCCCCTCTTCGATCGCTTCATAGAAAATCTCTACAGCATAGTCGGTAGTACCTCCACCTGCCGGAGTCTTCCACGAGATCAAACCAGGATACCTTATACTTCTTACATCTACTCCATACTTATCGAAATAGTACTCACACCATTTTTCTCCTGCCATTTTTGATATCCCATATACTGTAGTTGGATTCAAAACAACATCTTGTTCTACATTCTCTTTTGGAATCCCTTTCCCGAAAACAGCAATAGAGCTCGGCCAGAATATCTTTTGAATCAATCCTTCTTTCGCCATTTCACAAAAATGCAGCAAAGGCTCAAGGTTGAGTTTCCATGCAAATATAGGCTGCTTTTCAGAAGTACCCGATAATAAAGATGCCAGGTGATATACCGTAGTAATATCATAATCTTTGATAACCTGTCTTACCAATTGTGTATTGGTAACATCCATTCTTTCGTAATACCCTGCAGAAGTGATTCCTTTCTGCCATCTGTCCAGACCTGAAGCGACAACATTTTCGGCACCATGAATTTCAACAAGTCTGTTCGTAAGTTCGGTGCCAATCTGACCTAAAGCACCGGTAATCAGTATTTTTTCCGTATAGGATTCCATTTTTATTTTTTTTAGATTTTGAATTTTACAAAAGTAAAAAAATCATGCTAATCATAATAAAAAAAGGTGTGCAAAAACACACCCTGAGAACATTGATAAGCTTTTCTAAAAATTAAAATTCAATCTCGTAAAAAGAAACCTTCCGTTCATTCCGAATTGTGAAACATTTCTTGAATACACAAATTGGTTCTGATTAGAAAGATCGATTGGCGCCGCCGCATTATAAACTACCTCTCCTGAAGAGTTCATAGAAGGCCTTTGAACCGTAGCTGGCCCCAAATTCCTATCCGGATAAATATCAAACAGGTTATTAGCTCCTATTGTCAAAATAAAATTCTTAGTAAACTTATATCCTACAGAAAGATCCGTAATTATTTTTCCGCCCCAAACCGGATGCTCGGTTTCTACTACACTACCATTGATAATCTGGTAACCTATTTTACCATCACCATTAACATCCATCGTATTAGGATCTGTTACTTTTCCAAAATATACATTTCTCAGTAAAAAACTAAATTTACTGACTTCCAAACTGTTATTAAGAGAAGCTTTAAATCTTGGAATTGCTTCTTCAAGATACACACGGCTCATCTCAGAATAATAACGGTTGATCTGCCCCGCGTTAATTAAAAGATCAGAACCACGAATATTCCCTATCCTGTTTGTTCTGGAAACCGTTACCGCTAAGTCCGAGCTTAATGAAACTTTGGGAGAGAACTTAGCTCTGTGTGAGATAACACCCTCTAATCCTTTTGTCTGAGTATCAATAGCATTAGTAAAAAAAGTAGCCGCATTAGCATTGGCTTTGTCAAACTCTCTCTGAAGGTTAAATTCTGAACTTCCAGCAGGATAAGTTCCGGATGGTCTTAAAAACTGATCCGTTAGCACTACTCTATCTTTAATCTTAATATAATATCCATCAACGGTAATGGTTAAATTCGCTTGTGGAATTTTAGTTGTAATACCTGCTGAAAAACTCATCGATCTTTCTTGCTTAAGTGTTGGTATTCCCAAACTTTTCGCTATCTGAGAGTCATTAGAGAAGGTACCTACCTCATACGCTGTCCCCCCTACAAACTGAGTCGATGTTGTATTGTAATAAATCTGCTGCAAAGATGGAGCACGAAATCCGGTGGAATGCGCCGCTCTTATATTGATTTGATCAGTAAGCTTATATCTTGTAGCAATTTTATAATTAAATGTAGATCCAAAATCAGAATAATTTTCAAATCGCACAGCCCCACTTATTAACCATTTATCTGTAACATCAAGTTCAGTATCCAGATAAGCCGCCACAGAACGTCTTCCTTTATTCAAACTATTTTCAGGTCTGAATCCCGGGAAGACCTGTGCTCCTCCAGGTCTTACAGCACCAAAAAAATCGGTCGGTTTTTGGTCATCAGGACTTGAAACAGTACCACTGGTATTATAAAGCGCCCAGGAAGCCTGCTCTCCGCTTGTAATTTTATATCTTTCAAATCTGGCTTCTCCTCCAAAAGCAATATTAAAACCTTCCAGCCAATCCACTTTGGTATCAAAATCCGCATTGATTGTATTCTGAGAAAAACTTAGACCTCCAGCATCAAATTCCGTTTTGCTGGGAAAGAGCATCGAAGCATTCGCAGTATTTTTAATGGTATAATCAAAAGTATTTTGTCCAAAAGTATTACTGATGTCATAATTAACATTCCCTATTTTCCCTTTAACACCAGCAGCAAAGGAAAGATCAATCACATCAGAAGCAATTTCAGGTAAAAATCCGTTAGGATAAATTGAAGTAGGCGTTCTGTTTACGTTTGGCCTACGGAAAAAACCTCCTGCATTCCCGCTTCTGTATGAGATTCCACCAAAAGCATAACCTTGTACAGAATCCGATAAATCAAATTGAGAATTCATAAAAAATTGTCCGGATGTCAACCTGGACTGCCCTACCCGCATATTAAAATCATTTCTCGTTAATCCTCTATATGCCAATTCATTTTCTGTAAAATCGGCACCTAAAATTCCTTGTAATCCGGATATATTATTTGTATTCTGGATCTGTGACTGAAAAGAAGGGCTGAAATAATTCACTCCCTGTGCATACTGGTGAATATAGTCAACAATCTGTTGTTGATTGGGCGTACTGCCTATATTACCAAAAAGAGAAGAAAGATTTACTCCATTTTCCAATGCTCTTTGTTCAATCGCATTATAAGCATTAAAAATCGATCCTGTAGCCGTACCAGCCCTTCGGGTTTCATCCCTCTTCATCAGACTGGCAGTAAAATTGATAAACCCTTTTTTCCCGATTCCCACCCCATAATTAAGATCTACCTGATATTTCGCTCCATCCCATCCTCCCTGATGATCATTAGCCCCATTAGAATTGAATCCTCCTGCTGTAATTGCAGCAGTCAAAGCATTAGTATTTCTTTTCATGATGACATTAATCACCCCCGCAATCGCATCAGAGCCATATTGAGCAGAAGCTCCGTCTCTTAGCACCTCCAAACGCTCAATAGCAAAAGCTGGAAGTGCATTTAGATCTGTTCCTACAGAACCTCTTCCGGGAGAGCCATTAACGTTAACCAAAGATGAAGTATGCCTTCTTTTACCGTTTAATAAGACCAATACCTGATCGGGACCTAATCCTCTCAGCTGTGCAGGATCAATATGATCTGTTCCATCTGCAACTGTTGTAGAATTTGAAGTAAATGAAGGAGCCGCATAATTCAGAATCTGATTCAAATCCATCTGTGGAGTCATCACAGATTGAGCTCCAATATTGATTACATCTACAGGTACGGGAGTATCTGTTGCGACTCTTGCTTTATTCCTGGACCCTAATGTAATTTTAATCTCTTCTATATTCTTTGTCTTAGTAGAATCTGTCTGAGCCTTGGTCTGAATCTGAGCCTGTACATGTACAGAAACTAAAAACAATGCCGCTAACGGGATAACTTTCTGGTAATTTTTGATCATTTGCTTTTTTTTCCAAAAGTAATGAATTATGTCTAATACACAAGTGAAATAAAAACCAAAATCCACATTTTATTAAATTATTTATAATTAATCATAATAAAAATTACACAAAGACAACTACCTGCTCTTTTTCAATACTAATAAAACAATTTAAAAAAAATACTAAGAGCCTGTTTAAAAAAGTAATAATAAAAAATAGTAAGGGTTAAAAGTTGCATAAAAATTGTCATTTTAGAGTTGCAAAAGAAAAAAACATCAATGTATCCAACAGACTTAACCCAAACTCAGTGGCAATTTATAAAAAAAGCATTAGATTTTGATGACAGAAAACGAAAATATGATTTGGTTGTCATTTGGAATGCTATCAGTTATTTAGTAAAAACAGGCTGTCAATGGAGACTTTTACCTCATGATTTTCCCAAATGGCAATTGGTTTATTACTATTATTCAAAATGGTCAAATCTGGAGATTTTCGATTTATTATTATCAAAATTGAGAGAGGAAGTACGACGAAACAGGGGTCAGAAAGCGCAGGCAAGTTTAGGAATTATTGACAGTCAAAGTGTTCGTTGGGGAAATAACCGTTCACTCAATGGCTTTGACGGAGGTAAAAAAATAAAAGGAATCAAGAGACACGTTGTGGTAGACAAAAATGGTTTTTTGTTAGCCGTAATGGTAAGTGTAGCCAATGTTCATGACAGTAAGGCTGCATTGTTACTGATCAAAACACTGCGATATTTACTAATTCCGCTTCAGGTAATCCTGGCGGACGGAGGTTATAGAGGAGAGATTATTGAGGAAATAAGAATTAAGTTTAATTATATCATTCAGATCGTAATGCGGAGTGACAAAAAAGTAAAAGGGTTTGAGCCAATTCATAAACGATGGATTATAGAGCGTACATTTGCTTGGTTTGATAACGATAGAAGATTATGCAGAAATTATGAACTCTTAATGGAATCCTCTGAAAACATGGTCAAATTATCCGCCATAAAATTATTACTGAATAAAATTTAAACAGACTCTAACACTTCCCGGTTAATGAAGAAAGATTTTCATTAAAAAATATATACTTTTGTTTCTGATAAAAAACAAAATGATATGAAGAGCCTATTATTTGCTGCCTTGTTTTTAAGTACCCACTTTTATCTGGGTCAGTATACCGACTTCAATATTGTAAAAGAAGTTAAAGTAAAAAATAAGGGAGTGGTTGTTTCTGCCCATCCTCTGGCTAGTGAAGCCGGAGCCAAAATAATGAAAATGGGAGGAAATGCCTACGATGCTGTTGTGGCAACTCAATATGCGCTGGCAGTTGTTTATCCTCAAGCCGGAAATATAGGTGGTGGTGGATTTTTAGTAGGAGTAAAAAACAATGGTGAAAAATTTACATTAGACTATCGTGAAACAGCTCCTAAAAAAGCTTCCAGAGATATGTATCTCGATAAATCAGGAAAAGCCAATACCGACCTTTCACAAAATGGAAGGTTAGCTGTAGGAATTCCCGGAAGTATTGCCGGATTTTTTGCTACATTGAAATACTGTAAACTTCCAATGGGTCAAATCATCCAGCCGGCTATTGATCTGGCAGAAAAAGGGTTTGCGATCACAGAGAAGGAAGCAGATATGCTCAATACTCATAAAGAAAACTTCCAGAAACACAATACAACTTCTATCGCTTTTGTTAAAAATACACCATGGAAGGCAGGAGATATTCTGATCCAGAAAGAACTCGCTGAAACACTAAAGCTGATTCAAAAATCAGGAGCAAAAGGATTCTATGAAGGAAAAATAGCTGAGCTCCTGGTAGCAGAAATGAAAAAAGGAAACGGAATCATCACATTGGAAGATCTTAAAAACTATAGGGTTGCTGAGCGAAAAGCTTTGGAATTTGATTATAAAGGAAACAATGTTGTTTCGATGCCGCTACCTTCCAGTGGTGGAGTTTTATTAGCTCAAATGCTTAAAATGGCCAGTTATGAAAATCTGGAAAAATATCAGCAAAATTCTACGCCGGCCGTGCAGATTATGGTAGAAGCCGAAAGAAGAGCTTATGCTGACAGAGCGGAATATATGGGGGATCCTGACTTTATTACTGATAAAACAAGTTATTTGATTTCTGATGATTATTTAAAAAGCAGATGGAAAAGCTTCAGTTTCAATAAAGCCACTCCGAGCTCCGAAGTAGGAAAAATTATCAAGCAGCCTAAAGAATCTACTCAAACTACTCATATTTCCATAATTGACAAAGAAGGAAATGCAGCATCCGTTACCACAACATTGAATGGTTATTATGGAAGTAAAGTAGTCGTTTCGGGAGCAGGATTCTTTCTGAATAATGAGATGGATGACTTCTCTATCAAACCCGGAGTTCCGAATATGTTTGGAGCTGTAGGAGGTGAAGCCAATTCAGTTCAGCCTAACAAAAGAATGCTTTCTTCCATGACACCAACCATTCTGTTAAAAAACGGGAAACCTTATATGGTGGTTGGAACACCTGGAGGAACTACTATACCTACTTCCGTTTATCAGTCTATCGTCGATGTGGTTGATTTTAAATTGAATGCTAATATTGCTGTAAATGCACCCAAGTTTCATCATCAATGGCTTCCGGAAACCGTATCTGTAGAAAACAATTTCCCTGAAGCTACCATCAATGATCTGAAAGCTAAAAATTACGTCATTGAAAAAGTGAAACAGATCGGAAAAACAGAAATGATCGTTATCGACAATGATGGGAATATCCATGCCGTTGCAGACGGGCGCGGTGATGATTCTGTTGCTACAGAATAAGCATACTGATTAATTTAATAATAATCCTCAACTACAAAAAGCTGACAATTAGGGATATCTTTGTCTTTATGACATGGATCTTAAATCACAGCATTTTTTCTTACTTTTCGCTTTTTAAAATTTAAAACACACTCCTTTGAAAGCAAAAAAATTCTACCAACAGCTTTATTTTCAGGTAATCATAGCCATTGTGGCAGGTATACTTTTAGGCATGTTTTACCCTGAATTGGGGGAGAAAATGAAACCCCTGGGTGACGGATTCATTAAATTAGTCAAAATGATTATTGCCCCGGTAATTTTCATTACGCTTACTTTAGGAATTGCCCACATGACTGATCTAAAGAAAGTAGGAAGAATTGCTGTAAAAGCAATGATTTACTTCTTTACTTTTTCTACACTTGCCTTAATTATCGGATTAGTTGTCGGAAATATTTTACAGCCAGGATCAGGACTAAATATCGACCCCGTAACACTTTCAGGAGATGTTTCGCAATACCAGCAAAAAGCTCATGAAACTACATTAACCGGGTTTATCATGAATATTATCCCGGAAACTCTTTTCAGCCCGCTGGTTGGAGAGAATATTCTTCAGGTACTTCTTGTTGCTATCTTAATGGGGGTTGCCCTTGTATTGACTAAGGAAAAAAGCCAGAAAATAACCAATTTTCTACAAGACCTTTCAGCCCCGATTTTTAAAATTGTGCATATGCTGATGAAGTTAGCTCCTATCGGAGCCTTCGGGGCTATGGCATTTACCATCGGAAAATATGGACTTCATTCTGTTCTTAACCTTATATTTTTAGTAGGTACATTTTATATTACCTCTCTCCTATTTGTTGTTATTGTACTAGGTGCTGTGGCCTGGTATAATGGTTTTAACATCTTTAAGCTAATGTACTACCTGAAAGAGGAACTTCTGCTTGTTTTAGGAACCAGTTCTTCAGAATCTGCATTACCCGGAGTGATGGAAAAACTTGAAAAAGCGGGCTGCTCAAAAGCGATCGTAGGATTGGTAATCCCTACAGGTTATTCTTTCAATCTCGATGGCACCAATATTTATATGACATTAGCTTCGTTATTTATTGCACAAGCTCTTAACATCCATCTCCCGCTTGAGAAACAATTAATGTTACTTCTTGTTGCTATGCTCAGCTCAAAAGGCGCTGCAGGTGTTACCGGAGCTGGATTTGTAACCTTAGCCGCAACACTTGCTGTTGTTCCTGAAATTCCGATAGCCGGGATGACTCTTATTTTAGGAATTGACAAGTTCATGAGTGAATGCAGAGCTCTTACCAATGTTATTGGAAATTCAGTTGCGACTGTCGTGGTAGCGAATTGGGAAAAGCAACTGGATAAAGACCAGCTTCAATATTGTTTAGATCACCCTTTGGAGGTGGAAAGGAAACTGGAGGTATAAATTAACCTTCTTGTTGTGTTGTACTATATAAATCGTACAGCATTAAGTCATTTAGCAAAAGAGATTCCTCCTTTCGTCGGAATGACATATACTCAAATACAGTTTTACAAATTAACGATTTAGCGATTTCGCAATTTTGCCTCTTTTACAATTTCGCAATTCCAATTTCCAGGCTTTACACCAAAATTGTCAAGCTTGCAGGCAGAACCTTAACATGAATAGGAGATTTAATCTTGTTGAACTCCCCATCCAAATGCCAATTTTTCGTAGTTACTTTGAATTCAATTTCAGATACGGGAAGATAAGTGACATAGTCGTCATCTTTTAATTTCTTTGTGAACATCCTGAAAGCAAATAATGCGGAGTAAGTCAAAGGAAATTTTTTCACTAAAACCATATCAACCAGGCCATCACTCTTACTCGCATTAGGCGCTATGTAAGCATTGTTCCCAAACTGACGGGTATTGGCAATATTCAGCATTAAATATTTACCGTCATATTGTTGATAGGCCTCATCAGTAAATTTAACCTTAATGGGTTTATAATTAAAAAATGTTTTAAGAGAAACCTTGATATAGTTCTTGAATCCGCGATCAGTCTTTTCAAACTCTTTCACCACTTTTCCATCAAATCCTGTTCCTGAAACATTGATAGAAAGCTTATCATTCACTGTAAATGTATCGATCTTTCTGGATTTTTTACTTGCTATTTTTTCAAGCAGCTCGCCCAGATTTTTACTAAAACGGGTCTCATTGGAAAAACCATTTCCTGAACCGGCAGGAAAAATAGCAAGAATCTTATTGGTATTAATCAGGTTTTTGGCAACAGTAGAAATCGTTCCATCTCCTCCGATAGCCACAAAAATATCAATCTCATTAAAATGCTGTTGAATAAAATCATCTGTTCCCTGAATGGACTCCGAAATATAATATAGTGGGTTTCCCACCTTCTTTTTCAGCTCATTCAGAAACGGCTGGTAATTTTTTTTCGCAGAAAAGGGATTGATGATAAAAGCTACTTTTTCCATTGTCGCAAAATTAGAAAATGCTTCCTGATTTGGAAGCATTATTATTATTTAATTTTCATTCTTTCTTTAAATTCTGGTTTCAGCGTTCCCTTTAGGTCTTCCCATGAAACAGGAATGGTAATATCTCCCGCGGCATATGATGCAATTGCATATGAATTATACCGGAAATATAGATTTTCATCATCAAAATAAAAATTATCTGTAACCGGAATATCTTTCACCAAAAGCATATCGGAGTTTTTCCCCTCGGGTTTGGCAGCTCCGCTGGGAACTTTATCAATATTCTTCATCAGAAGCTTTTCAAGATCTTTTTCAGATATAGTGGTAATATCACCAAGGGTTACTTTCGTATTTGCCCTCAAATCAAAAACCCTTTCAAAAAAATCAAAACTACCATGAGCTCCACCGTAGTAAGAATCTTCTGAATATTCAATATGCATAAAATCATTGATATTATTCTTTAGATTCATATCAAAATGTGAATACCACTTTCCTGCATCCCCGCCATAGCTTCCACCCTTCCTATCTTTAAAGAAGTTTTCTTTTTCTTTTCGTAGAAAATCCTGAAGCCCTTGTTTTGAAAAATCAGCAATGTTCTGATTTCTAAAATAGATACTGTCTAAAAGCTTCTGATCTTTTATCTCCGGAAACACCAAAAGCTTTGCAGAGTAATTGACAGAAAGTGCATTATTTATACGAACTGAATCATTTATTTTAACAGAATCTACCACTAATTTTTCAGCTTCTTTTGCGTTTGTCTGTAAAGATGGTGTAATGGGAGAATCTCCTTTTTTACAGGAAGAGAAGGCCAAAAAGGAAAATAATGATAGGGCAACAATAGTATTTTTCATAAGTATTTTGTACTTGTCATTGCAAAATGGACACCAAAGGTCTTTTACGCATTTAATTTTTTATTGAATCTTCATTCTTTCTTTAAATTCAGGCTTCAGCGTTCCTTTAAGGTCGTCCCATGAAACAGGAATCGTCATATCTCCCGCAGCAAATGCAGCTATTTCATACGGACTGTAATGGAAATACAAGTTTTTATCATCAAAATAGAAATTATCACTGGCAGGAATCACTTTTACCAAAAGCATATCAGAACCTTTGACTTTACCCTCAGCATCTGTTATTCCACTGTTTATCTTATCAATGTTTTTCATCAAAATCTCCTCGATTTTATTTTTAGGCATTGTGGTGATATCGGTAAGCTCAACTTTTTTATTATTTTTTAAATCGAAAACTCTTTCTGAAAATCCATAATTATCATGAGCTCCGCCTTCGTAGGAACTACCCGTATACTGAATATGCATATAGTCGTTCATATTGGATTTTAACCTCATGTGAGAACTTGAATACCAATCCTGAGCTTGGGAAGGTCCGGTAAGTTCATCACTATCTCTTTTCATAGAGTCGAAGTAAACATTTTTTTCTTTTTCGAGATAGCTCTTAAGTCCGTTTTTAGAAAAATCTTTGATTCCTTCATTAGCAAAATAGATACTATCCAGAAGCTTTTGATCCTTTAAAGTAGGAAAAACCAAAAGTTGTGAGGTATAGCTCACCTTTAATAGCTTACCTATTTTTATAGAATCACTAACTTCCACCGAGTCTATTTCTAATTTTTGAGATTGTTTATTTTCTTCTGTATTCACTGTCTTTTCCGTCGAAGTATTCACCGGCTCATTTTTTTTACATGCTGTAAAAACAAAGAAAGAGGATAACGCTACAACTGCTATTGTATTTTTCATAATTTTTAATTTTCAATATCAATACAAAAACCATTCAAAAGATGAATGGTTTTATAATTTATTTTATATTTTCTTTAGTGACTGGAATTCTCTGACTATCGAATTGATCATTTCCGAAAGCCAATAGCGCAATAAAGATAAATCCTAAGCTTTCTAGTTATTTTTTAATTAAACTTATTACCTGGTTTTCACTTTTTGAAGCGGTTCCCCAAATCTGTTTGAATGCAGGATAGTATTCTTTAGGATAATCCGGGCTTAGTACCTTGATGGTACTGGTTACCTCAAGCTTATTTCCTTTATGCTCTGCTACATAACTGTATTCAATTTCTTTGTCATCAGTAACAATTTTCTTGCTTTTAGGCATTTCCTCAATAACATAGCCTTCCGGAATTTCAAAAGTGATCTTTTTTGTTTTGGTATAGGCAGAAATAAAATCTATAGGAAATCGTCTGGTTTCAGCCTGATCAAATTCATTAGAGTTTTTATTTAAGAATAACATCGGATTAATGATGATCTTCTTTCCTACCCGGTCAATTAAATTATCTGATGAAAAATTCATGGTACTTTCAAAATCACCATTTTCAAGAACTTTAGATTCAATATTCGTAAAATCAATAGCGTAATTATCTTTGTATTGCTTTTTGTACTTCTCCATATTATCATCATAATTCTCTTTTGCAAACATTGCATAACTTCCAGTATCTTTATCCGAATAGGTTCCTGAAACACTTCCATTCTCGTTGATTTTCGCTACTGCAGTCAAATAATTAAAACTTGGTTTTGAATTGACCATGGTTAATTGCTGTACTTTATCTTTTGACAGTAAAATTCCAAACTGATTCCAATCTCGTGGCGGAAGCATATCCATTGAAGATTGTTTTGTGGTAGCGTCATATAAATGATACTGATCGTTAATTTTCACGGCAGCCAATACAAAATTGAAGTTAGAAACATTAGGTGACGTCAGATTAATAACCCCATTTCCAACAGTAGAGATCGCTACAGGATCTGCATTGATTCCGGCTTCTCTAAAAAGCATAACCAGGAAAAGATTAATTTCAGCTGCATTACCCGTTTTTGTTTCCAGCATTTTCTTAATACCATCCTCAGTTTTAACCCCTGAGTATTTATTCCATGTAAAGGTTTTCTGAACGTATTTGAAGATTGCCTCGGCTTTTTCATTTTCATTTAAATTTGAAATTCCCGCTGGCATATTATCCTTTGCTAATATCGTTTTCTTTAATTCTCCTCCAAAATCTTCATTCTCGTACAGTCTTTTCTTAATCTGATCCCATGATGAAGAGTATAGTTTCAGCTCTTTGAAATTGGTGGAGTTTAATTCTGCACTGATTTTAGTCCTGTAATTTCTATCGTTTTTTATAAATTTTTCAGTTTTAAATCCTTTAAGGTTTTCATACCCAAACCTATAGGTTCTGTAATTGATTCCATACATCATTTTTTCCTCCACATGTCTGTGTTTTGGATTAAGAGATCCGGTATAGTTGACATTATACGCAATATTAGAAGGAGTATCCAAAACGTACTCTGTATACATTGACGGAGTATCCGATTCTATCAGTATTTCAGGAATGGCAAATAAAAACGGCGAGGTCACCTCATACTGATATTCTAAGACAGATCCGTTCTTTACGTTAGGAAAAGCAAATTTGGTAATTGATACATATTTATTTTCCTTGCTTTTATACTTGGAGCTTTTATCAACTTTTGTGGTCACTACATTTCCATTTTCCAAATTGTATGTGTAAGCCTTCATTTTAGACAAGGTTTCCTGATCGCTTCCGCTTTGGTAAAGAGGAACTTCAAGGTTCAACCAGTCTTCAGCTTTATCTTTATCATAAATTTTAACTCTGTAAAAAATAGTTTTCTGAAGCGTTATTCTTGAATAATCAATATTAAAGTGTACAGATTTGTACAGAATTTCAGCCGGGGCATTTTCATCCAGTGCCGATTTTTGTTTTGATAAATCCGCATCATTAAATTTTGGAGGGTTTAGAAATTCATGCTTTTGAGATTTAACAAAAGTAAAGGTTACAAAGCTGAAAACAATGAGTATAATTTTTTTCATGATTAGATTTTAGTAATTAAAATTTTAGAGTTATCCATATTGGTTGTTTTTTTCCTGAAGTTGATGTAGTCATTATACTTTTCTTTCGGAAAAACTCCTTTGTTCACTTTCATTGTTCTGTTCACTTTTATTTCCTCTCCTTCTTTCACAAAACTCAATTGGTAGGTCCCAAATTCAGAACTTAGCTTGATGTCATTCGGTACCTCATCAACTTTATAATTTTTGGGGATTTGAAAACTGATGTGATATTCATCTTCAAATGAATACATGATTTCAAATGGTAGCTCTCTTTTTTCTTCTGTTTTATAGATATTATTGGAATAGATAGGAACAGCTCTGAAAATCATACTGCTTCCTGCGTATTTGGAATAATTATTAGCTTTAAAATCAAGGTTAAACTGTGCCACTGCATTTTCTCTGTCATTGGTAAAGTCTTTCATTTCAGCTTTTTCAAAGTGCAACATTCCCAATTGGTCTTTTATCGATTCCTCTTTTTCTTTGCCCGACAAGGTTGCATATTTTAAACTATAATCATACTGGCTCCCCGTAAAGGCAAATTGTCCCTGCCCGCTGATACTGTTATCTTCATTAAGCTTAATGAGCAATGTTTGTTTTTCCTTATTTTTTTCAGCCGGATAAACAGGTGTATTGATCAGTTCAATTCCCTCTTTTCTAATAGAAAGAACATTACGGTCAGTTGTGCTAAAACTCAAATGATTAAAAGCTATTTGCTGTGAAGTATTTTCCAACCAGATATTGCCTTTTTCAGTGGGCACCATCAAAATAACATGGTTTCCACCCATCTTAGGAAAATCAGGATCAAAAGACTCGATGGAGGAACCTGAATTGATCACCGAATAATAAGATGGAATACCCGCTTCATCCAATAATATTTTCATATAATTCGTAAGCCCTTTACAGTCTCCATACCCTTTTTTATGTACTTCATCAGGAAGCATAGGCTGCCAGCCACCGATCCCCAATGCTACAAAAATGTATCTGGTTTTGGCCTGCATATGCTGATATAGCTTTTTTACTTTTTCCTCTTTGGATCCCTGTAAATTAAGCGCTGCAACTTCCGCTTTGATAGAAGGAGTAGACAAGGATACAGGTTGTATAATGCTGTTATAATACCATGATCCAAAATCTTTCCAGGTATTGATACTTCCCTGCTTTCCTTCAAGATTGAATTTTGTCAAGGCAAAACTTACTTTAGGTAAGATTTTGGTTGGCTTAGGAATCAAAGGAGCATCTTCGATAGCCGGAACATTTTTATAGGAATATATTTTATCATTGCCACTACCATTTTCTATAACCGAAGTGTAATTATATAAGGAAGGATACGTTTTAGTACGAAGCTCAATCCCTGATTTATTGATGATCTTAAACTGACTGTCTTCCAAAGATACATTCGGAGAAGTAAATGGCACAAAATCGGGTATAAAAACAGTATTAGAATTGGTAATCTGATACGTAAAATCGATGGTATATGGATATTGGGTCGGGGTATAGGATAATGCCAAAAATCTATTATCAGAATAAAAAACACCTTGAGAGTTATTGGCAAAGTCTCCAAAATCGGATTTGGAATAGGACTTTACTTTTTTCCCTGATTCATCATAAATAGTTACTTTAACATCTGATATATGATCTCCTTTTTCATAGGGGATATAAGCTTGAGCTTTAGCATTCCCGTCATTATTTAAGACCGTTGTTACCGTATTGATCTGATATTTCATTTCGTCTATCCGATCAATCTGAACAGTGGTCCAATCTTTACGAACGACAGCATTCGCATTTTTCTTTAAGTTCTCAGGAATTGCAGATACCGGATAATTCTGAGTATAATACAGAGAGGCTATACACAAAGCCCCTGCAGTAAGCATTTTCATCATTGGTTTATAAAATTTAACAAAAATAGCAAAAATTCCCAATAAGTGTTAAAATTAAATTTTAAAGCAAAAAAAAGACTTCATTGCTGAAGTCTTTTTTATTATAATGAAGATCGATTAAGCATCAATCTTAGCATATTTTGCATTCTTTTCAATAAATTCTCTTCTTGGTGGAACTTCATCCCCCATTAGCATAGAGAAAACACTGTCCGCTTCTACTGCATTATCAATTGTTACTTGTTTAAGGATTCTGTGTTCAGGGTTTAGGGTTGTTTCCCAAAGCTGTTCAGGATTCATTTCCCCAAGACCTTTGTAACGTTGTACCTCAACACCTTTTCCATCCGGAGACATATCTAAAGTAAACTCTTCACGTTCTTTTTCGTTATAAGCATATACTTTTTTGTTTCCTTTTTTAAGTAGGTACAAAGGAGGTTGAGCAATATAAATATATCCGTTTTCAATAAGTTCCTTCATGTATCTGAAGAAGAATGTAAGAATCAATGTAGAAATGTGAGACCCGTCAATATCGGCATCGGTCATGATTACAACCTTATGATATCTTAGTTTAGCCATATTCAAGGCCTTGCTGTCTTCTTCCGTTCCTACAGAAACTCCAAGAGCTGTATAAATATTCTTTATTTCCTCGTTATCATATACTTTATGAAGCATTGATTTTTCTACATTCAGAATCTTACCTCTCAATGGAAGAATTGCTTGGAAATGTCTGTCTCTACCCTGCTTTGCAGTACCTCCTGCGGAATCTCCCTCTACTAAGAATAGTTCAGATTCTTCAGGGCTTTTTGATGAACAGTCAGATAATTTACCAGGAAGTCCAGAACCTCCCATCGGAGATTTTCTCTGAACCATTTCACGTGCTTTCTTCGCAGCCTGTCTTGCTTTTGCAGCCAAAACAACTTTTTGTACGATCAGCTTAGCTTCGTTAGGATTTTCTTCCAGGAAGTTCGTAAGCATTTCCCCTACGATTTTATCTACGGCACCGGAAACTTCAGAGTTCCCAAGTTTTGTCTTAGTCTGACCTTCAAATTGAGGCTCCATTACCTTTACTGAAATCACGGCCGTTAATCCTTCACGGAAATCATCTCCGGTAATTTCTACCTTCTCTTTTTGTGGAACACCAAGATCATCAGCATATTTCTTCAGCGTTCTTGTCAAAGCACGTCTGAAACCTGCAAGGTGAGTTCCTCCTTCATGAGTATTGATATTATTAACGTAAGAGTGAAGATTTTCGTTAAATGAAGTATTATAACGCATCGCTACTTCTACAGGAATCTCATCTCTTTCTCCTTCCATGAAAATCACATGCTCCATGATGGATTCTCTACTTCCATCTATATAGGCAACAAATTCTTTTAATCCTCCTTCAGAATGAAAAATCTCTGTTCTGAAAGATCCGTCTTCTAACTGCTCTCTTTCATCAGTAAGGGTAATCGTAATTCCTTTATTAAGGTAAGAAAGTTCTCTTAAACGGTTTGCTAAAGTATCGTAGTTATATACTAATTCTGTAAAAATAGTATCATCCGGCTTGAAAAACTGCTTTGTTCCTCTTTTATCACTGTGTCCTATCTCCTGAACTTCAGTTTGTGCTTTTCCTTTGGAGTAAACCTGCTGATAAACGTTTCCATCTCTGTAAACTGTTGTTATCATTTCGTTGGAAAGTGCATTCACACACGATACCCCAACTCCGTGAAGACCTCCTGAAACCTTGTAAGAATCTTTATCAAACTTACCTCCGGCTCCAATTTTTGTCATAACAACCTCAAGAGCCGATTTTTGTTCTTTTTCGTGAAAGTCAACCGGGATACCTCGACCGTTATCACTAACTTCGACTCCGTTACCTTCTTTAATGCTAACGAAAATGGTATCGCAGTATCCTGCTAACGCTTCGTCAATAGAGTTATCTACTACTTCATAAACCAAATGATGAAGTCCTCTGACTCCAACATCACCAATGTACATTGAAGGACGCATACGAACGTGCTCCATTCCTTCCAATGCCTGAATACTACTAGCTGTATATTGTTTCTGACTCATATCAAATTATTAAATCTTGCTAAACGCAAAGACCTACAAATATCGTGATTTTTTTCGACTTATGAAAGTTAAAATATGTCAAAAAAGTCTGAACTTTTCCACATCAAGCAAAGCCTTTTTTCCTCTAAAAAAGAACAAAGTTATTATGTATTTTATCAGCATATCCTGTTTTAAATCATATCAAACATCCATAATTTATACGTAAATTTATTTTCTCAAAAATTGATATTATGGACGATTTCATTGCAGCTCGCGCACAAATGGCCATGTCCCTTGGGTTTCACATCATTTTCTCTTGTGTCGGTATGGTGATGCCTTTTCTAATGGCATTTGCCCACTGGAAATACCTTAAAACAAAGAATGAGGTCTACAAAGGACTCACCAAAGCCTGGAGCAAAGGAGTTGCCATTTTATTTGCAACCGGAGCCGTTTCGGGTACTATGCTTTCTTTTGAATTGGGACTTCTCTGGCCACAATTCATGAAACATGCCGGACCTATTTTCGGAATGCCCTTTTCTCTTGAAGGAACTGCCTTCTTTATTGAAGCTATAGCCATTGGCTTTTTCCTTTACGGCTGGGATAAATTCAACAAATGGTTCCATTGGTTTTGTGGATTCCTGGTAGGACTTAGCGGCTTGGCTTCTGGTATTTTAGTGGTTGCTGCGAATGCCTGGATGAATTCCCCTGCAGGTTTTGATTATGTTAACGGCCAATACTTAAATATAGACCCGATCAAAGCCATGTTTAATGAAGCATGGTTTCCACAGGCTCTTCATATGACAGTTGCCGCATTTTGCGCAACAGGATTTGCCGTAGCAGGAGTTCACGCCTATCTCATTATGAGAAAGAAAAATGTGGAATTCCATACCAAAGCATTCAAAATTGCTGCTGGTTTTGCCCTTATTGGTGCTTTCGGAGCCCCTCTGAGTGGAGATGTTGCCGCAAAATCTGTTGCTAAAAGACAGCCTATAAAATTAGCTGCCATGGAGGCTCACTTTGAAACAGAAAAAGGCGCCGCTTTTGTGATCGGAGGAATTCCGGATGAAAAAAAGGGCGAGATTAACTACGCTATAAAAATACCTAAACTATTAAGCTTTTTAGTAAGTAACGATTTCAATACAGAAGTAAAAGGGTTAAAGGATTTTCCAAGAGACGAATGGCCTCCTATTGCTGTAGTTCACTACTCTTTTCAGATTATGATCTTCTTCGGTGTCATTATGATCTGTATCGGTATGATTTATGTCTATTCTCTATTTTTCAAAAAGGAATGGCTAAATAGAAACTGGCTCCTAAAAACCTTCCTTATCGCAACACCTTTCGGATACATTGCACTGGAAGCAGGCTGGACCGTTACTGAAGTTGGACGCCAGCCCTGGATTATTTATGGAATTATGCGAACTGTAGATGCTGTTACTCCTATGCCTGGAATCCAGTATTCATTCTATTTTTTCACCGCGATCTTTGTGTCCTTATCATTAATTATTATTTTCCTTCTGAAAAGACAAATACAAATGGTTCCTAAACTTTATGACCCTACCGATCCTCAGTTTAACTTTAAAAACAAGAAATCATGATTTATGTAGTTATAGGTTTTCTCTGGCTCGCTATCTGTCTGTATGTAATTTTGGGCGGTGCTGATTTCGGCGCTGGTATTGTTGAATTGTTTACCAAAAAGAAATCCCGTCACAAAACAAAAGAAATCATGTATCAATCTATCGCTCCTGTTTGGGAAGCAAACCATATGTGGCTGATTATTGCTATTGTGATCTTGTTTGTAGGTTTCCCTGAAATCTACACTACGATGTCAACTTATTTGCATATTCCTTTAGTACTTATGCTTGTAGGAATTATAGCAAGGGGTACTGCTTTCACTTTCAGGAATTACGATGCTGTTAAAGACGATTGGCAGGTATTATATACGCTAATCTTCTACTACGCTAGTCTTTTAACTCCATTTTTCCTTGGATTAATCGCTGCCGCCACAGTTTCACAATCTATCAATCCGGACGCTACCACCTTTTTAGATCTGTATATCTTTAGCTGGCTGAATTGGTTCGGTATAGCAGTAGGCCTATTCACCATAGCATTGTGTGCCTACCTTGCCTCTATTTTTTCATTAAGGGAAACACGCGATAAAGCAGACCTGGATTTAATGATCAAAAAGTCTAAACAAACGATGATTTTTGTAGTGATTACCGGAGCTCTCGTATTTTTCACTGCTTATATTTCCAATATCCCGCTTGTAACATGGGTATTTTCAAAGCCTTTAGGTATTATGTCTATTGCTTTCGCAACCATTGCTTTAGGATTAATTTTCCGTGCTATGAAACAAAGAAAGCTGCTTCCGGTACGTGCATTAGCCGGATTCCAGGTTATTATGATCTTAGTAGCAGCTACCTATCAGCATAATCCTGATATTATTCTATTAGCGAACGGAAACCATCTTTCTTTACTGGAACATGTAGCCGCACCCAAAACAATTTCAGCATTAGCCTGGGCTTTAATGCTAGGCTCCTTATTTATTTTACCCTTCTTATTCTATCTGATGTTTTCATTCAGTAGATTAAGAAAATAGATATTTCATTTCATAAAAAATCCTCTGCAGCTTTGCAGAGGATTTTTTATGATTTCAACTTAAAACTAAGCTAATTTTATCAATATCTGATCGTCAATTTTTCTACTAAATTATTTGAGTTAATATTTCATGTTCACCAGAATGAGAAAATGAATTCTGAATACGATTCAGTCTTCATTTTTTAAAAATTCATTAACCTTCTCTGCACACTGTCTGCCTTCAGCAATTGCCCAGACTACAAGACTCTGACCTTTTCTGGCATCACCGCAGGAAAACACTTTAGTCTGGTTGGTTTTATATTCTGTATTATTTCCAATTAAGTTCCCTTTGGGATCTAAATGAATATCTAAAGCTTCCACCAGCCCTTTATGTTCTACATGTGTATATCCTAGTGCAATAAAAACAAGATCACATTCGAGAACAAATTCAGAACCCAGTTTTTCAGTATATAAGTTCCATTGCCCCGCATCAGAATCTTTAGCCCACTCTGCTTCCACAAGACGAATTCCTTCTAGATTTCCATTTTCATCTTTTACAAATCCTTTAGAATTAACAGACCATAGACGATCACATCCTTCTTCATGCGAGGAGGTTATCTGTAATAATGCAGGATACGTAGGCCAGGGCATTGTTTCATCCCGCTCTGTAGGCTGCATGGGCTTATAATAGATTTGATATACAATTTCCGCTCCCTGGCGATTAGAAGTTCCTATGCAATCAGAACCGGTATCTCCTCCACCGATTACCACTACTTTTTTCCCTTTAGCATTAATTTCTTTTTCTTCAAAAGGAATTCCACTCACTTTTTTATTGCTTTGCTTAAGAAAATCCATAGCAAAATAAATTCCTTTTGCATCGCGATTGGGAATGATCAGGTCTTTTGGAACAGTGCTTCCTGTTGCCAGGACAATCGCATCAAAATTACGATTCAACTCTTCCACAGCATAATCAACACCAACGTTGATACCAGTATAAAACTTCACACCTTCTTCTTTCATCCATTGAACCCTGCGTTCTACAATATTTTTATCCAGTTTAAAATCCGGAATTCCAAATCGTAGTAACCCTCCTATTTCAGAATCTCTTTCTAGAACGGCAACATCGTGTCCCATCTGATTCAACTGATATGCAGCAGCCAATCCTGCTGGCCCTGAACCTACAACAGCTACTTTTTTCCCCGTTCTTACTTTTGGTACCCTTGGCTTAGCAAACCCCTGTTCAAAAGCTATCTCCACAATATTCTTTTCTATTTCCTCAATAGTGACAGCTTCATCATTAATTCCCAAGACACACGCACTTTCACACGGAGCAGGACAAATTCGTCCTGTAAACTCGGGAAAATTATTGGTAGATATTAAAATACGATAAGCTTTTTCCCATTGTTTTTGATATACCGCTCTATTGAACTCAGGGATCAGATTCCCCAAAGGACAACCGCTCTGACAAAATGGAATCCCACAGTTCATACATCTTGCTGACTGATCATTCAATTGTTGATCCGAAGGCTTCTGAATGAATTCTTTATAATCCCGAAGTCTTTTTTCAACATCTAATTTAAGGGGAAGCTCCCGTTCATATAATAAAAATCCATCTGTCTTTCCCATTATTTCATAACGTTTATATGGTTTTCAACAACGCTCTTATATTCTCTCGGATATATTTTGGTAAAATGTTTATGACTGTTATCCCAATCACTTAGTATATATTCCGCCAATGGACTTCCTGTATGATCAAAATGCTCTTTAATCAAACCCGAAATTAATTTTTTATCTTCTTCTGTAATTGGTTCCAGGTCTGCCATATCAGGATTAAAGTTATGTTTCAAGGTCTCATTTACATCCCATACATAAGCAATTCCCCCACTCATTCCTGCTCCAAAATTTCTTCCGACACCGCCCAACACAATGACTTTTCCACCTGTCATATATTCACATCCATGGTCTCCAATTCCTTCTACTACTGCAATAGCTCCGGAGTTACGAACAGCAAAGCGTTCTCCTGCCATTCCACTGATAAACAGTTTTCCGGAAGTAGCTCCATATAAAGCTACATTTCCTACAATACTATTTTCATTAGCTTTAATAATAGCCTCTTTATCCGGAAAAATAACCAACTGAGCCCCCGAAAGTCCTTTCCCTACATAATCATTCGCATCTCCTTCCAGACACATGGTTATTCCTTTATTACAAAAAGCCCCAAAACTCTGCCCTGCGGTTCCTTTAAAATGAAACCTCAGTGAATTTTCTTTCATTCCCTCAGACTTATAAATCTTAGTTAACTCATGAGAAAGAATGGTTCCTACCGCACGGTCTGTATTTTTGATATCAAATCCGGCTTCCATCGTAGTATTATTTTGAAGCGCATCTTGCGCCGCCTCAATCATTTGCCACGAAATAGAAGTTTCTAACCCTCCATCCTGTTCTTCTGTCTTTATAAGAGGTAAGTCTGTTTCTATTTTCTGAAGGAGCCTACTTAAATCGATATGCTGATGTTTCCAGAAATTAACGCCAGGCTTTCTTTCCAGACATTGAGACTGACCTACCATTTCATCAATTGTCTTAAATCCTAAACAAGCCATAATCTCACGAACTTCCATAGCAAGAAATCTGAAATAATTCACCAAATGTTCTACTTTTCCGTTGAATTTTTTTCTTAGTTCTCCATTTTGAGTGGCAATCCCCACAGGACAAGTATTCAAATGACATTTTCTCATTAATATACATCCTTCTACAATAAGAGCAGAAGTGGCAATTCCCCACTCTTCCGCTCCTAACAAAGTTGCCACAACCAGATCTCTACCTGTTTTTACCTGTCCGTCTACTTGCAGGGTCACTCTTTGTCTGAGTTTATTTTTAATCAAAGTCTGATGGGTCTCCGCCAAACCAAGCTCCCAGGGTAATCCGGTATGGCGGATAGAACTTAAAGGTGACGCTCCTGTTCCTCCATCATATCCTGAAATCAGAATGTGATCGGCTTTTGCTTTAGCTACTCCCGAAGCTATGGTTCCTACTCCTGCTTTTGAAACTAATTTTACAGATAATCGGGCATGACGGTTAGCGTTTTTCAAGTCAAAAATGAGCTGAGCCAAGTCTTCAATAGAATAAATATCATGATGTGGTGGTGGAGAAATCAACCCGACACCAGGCGTTGAATGTCTGGTTTTTCCAATCCACGAATCTACTTTATCCCCCGGCAACTGTCCTCCTTCTCCAGGCTTTGCACCCTGAGCCATTTTGATTTGAATTTCATCAGCCTCAGCCAAATATCTGGCCGTAACTCCAAATCTACCGGAGGCAATCTGCTTAATGGATGAACGCATATTGTCTCCATTTTCGTTAAGCGTATATCTTGCCTCGTCTTCACCTCCTTCCCCGGTATTACTTTTTGCGCCTATTCTATTCATCGCAATAGCCAATGTTGTGTGTGCTTCCCATGAAATGGAACCAAAAGACATCGCTCCTGTCGCAAACCGGCGCATAATATTTTCTATAGGTTCTACTTCTTCCAAAGAAATAGGCTCCCTGTCATTTTTAAACTCCAATAGACCTCTCAATAAAGAAGCTTTACTCATTTGCTTATTTACTAATCTCGAATATTTTTTAAAGATATCATAGTCATTATTCCAGGTTGACTGTTGTAGTAAATGAACTGACTGTGGATTAAACTGATGATATTCATTACTCTCTCTCCACTGATAAATACCGCCAGCATCCAAAAGAGCTTTTTCCAAATTCTCTTCAAAAGCTTCCTGATGTTTCACTAAAGCTTCTTTTGCAATTTCATCAAAACCAATTCCTTCAATCCTGGAAACAGCTCCCGTAAAACACGTATTTACCACCAGCTTATTCAATCCTATAATTTCAAAAATCTGAGCTCCATGATAAGATTGCAAAGTTGAAATCCCCATTTTAGAAAAAATCTTTAAAAGACCTTCTCCTACTGCCTTTTTGTAATTACCTCTAAGCTTTTCTAAATCTTCATTCTCCCCAAACTCTCCATCTTCAAACATTTGCCGGATACTTGCCAACGCCAAATAAGGATTAATCGCTGTAGCACCAAACCCCAATAAGGCTGCAAAATGATGAACCTCCCAAACATCTCCTACCTCCATCACCAAGCCTATTTTTCTACGAAGACCTTTTCTGATCAGATGGTGATGAACCGCAGAACAAGCCAATAATGATGGAATTGCTGCATGTTGGGAATCCAAAGACCGATCAGAAAGGATAATCACTTCAAATCCGTCATCAACTGCATCTACCGCATATCTGCAAATCCTGTCAATCGCCTTTTTTAAACTTCCCTCTTTTCCTTCCGCATTAAAATAGGTATATATAGTTTTTGATTGAAACCTTCCGGTATCAACACTTCGTAATTTCTCGAGCTGCTGATTATTTAGAATAGGATTTTCCAGTTTAATAGAATGAGCAAAATTTTTATCTTCTTCCAAAAGATTCCCATTCCCTCCGATAATTGTCGTCAAAGACATTACCAGTTTTTCCCTGATCGGATCTATCGGTGGGTTAGTCACTTGGGCAAATAATTGCTTAAAATAAGAACTTAAATGTTGTGGCTTTTCACTCAAAACAGCCAATGGAACATCAAACCCCATAGATCCAATCGGCTCTTTTCCATGAGAGGCCATTTCCTTAATCACTATATCCAGATCTTCCCTTGAATAGCCAAATGCCTTCTGGTATTTAAAAATATCTTCTGTCTGAAGTTTATTAAAACGAATTTTAGGATTCGGTAATTCATTAATATTAATCCTCATATTGTCTAACCATTCACGATAAGGCTTTGAGGTACATATTTCTTTTTTCAACTCATCGTCACTGATGATTGTTCCCTTTTTCAAATCCACAAGAAACATTTTGCCAGGCTGAAGACGACCTCTTTCAATAACCTTTTTAGGATCTACAGACAATGCTCCTGATTCGGATGCCATAATTACCAGATCATCTGAAGTCACACAATATCGTGAAGGGCGGAGACCGTTTCTGTCTAAAGTAGCACCAATGATCTCACCATCCGTAAAGGAAATAGAAGCAGGGCCATCCCAGGGCTCCATCAGACAAGCATGAAATTCATAGAAATCCTTTTTATACTGCTCCATTTGTTCATACCCATCCCACGCTTCTGGGATCAACATCATCATCGTATGTGGAAGTGAGCGTCCTGAATGATAAAGCAGTTCTACCATATTATCAAGGTACGAAGAGTCAGATTGCCCCGGTTTTGTTAAAGGAAGAATCATATCCATTTCTTGAGGGGTAAAAAACTGACTTTTAAATATCTTCTCGGAAGATCTCAACCAATTAAGATTTCCTCCTATGGTGTTAATCTCACCATTATGAGCTAAAAATCTAAAAGGTTGCGCCAAACTCCATGTGGGTGATGTATTGGTGGCAAAACGGGAATGCACCATCCCAAAAGCAGAACGAGTCTTAGGATTCGTAAGATCTTTGAAATAATTTCTGATCTGAATACTTCTTAATTGCCCTTTATAAATCAATTTTTTGCAGGAAAAAGAAGCAATATAAAATCCAATAGGATCATTATTTGTTACACTTATTACCTGATGAGAAATATAATTTTTAAAAACAAATAATTTTCTTTCGAAATCTTTTTCAGTTTCCACATCAAAAGGACGTTCTATAAAAAGCATTTCCATAACAGGCTCTACACTCCTTGCTAACGCTCCCAGATCAATATTACTTACTGGAACAGGACGGTATCCCAAAATTTTAATGTTCAACTTTTCAGCAGATTGAGCAATCACCTCTTTACATTCTTCACGAATAAAATTATTCTGGGGAAAAAATAACATTCCGACCCCGTAGTATCCTGGCTCCGGTAAATCTATTCCATAGTTTAATGCTTCATCATACAAAAGCTCATGAGGGATCTGAATCTGAATCCCTGCTCCGTCACCTGTATTACTTTCATATCCTGTTGCCCCACGATGCTCCATATTCTCAAGCATCGTAATCGCATCGCTTACAATTTTATAACTCTTAAGACCTTTTATATGGGCAACAAAGCCTACCCCACAGGAATCAAATTCAAATTCCGGTTGGTAAAGTCCATAGTTTTGCGAAAAATGATCAGGATTTCTTTTATGTGTTTTTCTCATCTGCATCTTCATTTACTTATCAAATGTAATGAAAAAAACAATTTTAAAGATTACAAATTACATTTATTCTATTGAATAATAGATAATATAGATTAAATAACCAATAAAACATGAAAATAAACAACAAATAGATATTAAAATTAAATATATTTTACATAATAATAAATTTAATTTCGAAATAAAATAATAAAACAAATAACTGAATATCAACACCATACAATCAAATCTATAAAAATCCCTGTCTATTTTCTATCAATCAATTCATATTAAAAAATAAAGTGAAGAGCCAGTCTATGAGTAGGTTATGATATGATCTCTGAAAAAAGAAAGTTGAAATCATGAATACGGCATCCAATCAGATAAATTACCTTAAATATGATTTTTAATACACAATTATACTTGGATACATTTTATTTAGCAAATTAATTATCTAAAATACATTTATAAAACAAAAATAATATCAACCATTCAAAACTACATATAAAAAAGCCTCCTAAAAAAATTTCAGGAGGCTCTTATTCATATATTTATTTTTTATCTTAAACCAATTTCATCAATACCTGATCATCGATTTTTTCTACTTTTACTAAATTGTTTTTAGTTAAAGTTTTAGAAGCTTTATCCCATTTTTTACCGGAAAGCTGGCTTCTTTCTTTGACCTCCGCTAAAGAGAGTGCTTCTTCCTGAGAGTTTAAGATTTCAAGGATTACTTTTTCATCTTCTCCCAATTCAATTTGAGGAACAGTTTTCTCCGGTCTCATTTGAGGGAAGAATAGTACTTCCTGAATCGATGGATTATTCGTTAAGAACATTATCAATCGGTCCATTCCAATTCCCAATCCTGCCGTTGGAGGCATTCCGTATTCCAAAGCTCTTAAGAAATCCTGATCGATAAACATCGCCTCATCATCTCCTCTTTCTGATAAAGTCATCTGTGCTTCAAAACGCTCTCTCTGGTCAATCGGATCATTTAACTCAGAATACGCATTGGCAATCTCTTTCCCACAAACCATTAATTCAAAACGCTCAGTTAACCCCTCATGAGTTCTGTGTTTTTTAGTTAATGGAGACATTTCAACAGGATAATCGGTAATGAAAGTCGGCTGAATAAAGTTTCCTTCACATTTCTCTCCGAAAATTTCATCAATTAATTTCCCTTTACCCATGGTTTCATTCACCTCAATACCGATTGACTTCGCGAAATCAAATAATTCCTTCTCCGTTTTCCCGGTAATGTCAAAACCTGTATATTTCTGGATCGCTTCTGTCATTGATACTCTTGGATAAGGAGCTTTCCAGTTGATAGTATGCTCACCAAAAGTAGATTCTGCATTTCCATTTACTTTAGTAGCACAGAATTCCAATAATTTCTCCGTGAATTCCATCATCCAGTTATAATCTTTGTAAGCTACATAGATTTCCATCGCTGTAAATTCAGGATTGTGTGTTCTGTCCATTCCTTCATTTCTGAAGTTTTTAGAGAATTCATATACCCCATCAAAACCTCCTACGATCAATCTTTTAAGATATAACTCATTGGCAATTCTTAAATATAAAGGAATATCCAAAGCATTATGATGAGTGATGAAAGGCTTCGCAGCAGCTCCTCCGGGAATCGATTGAAGAATCGGAGTTTCCACTTCAAAATATCCTGCATCATTAAAGAAAGTTCTCATTGCATTGAACAATTTTGTTCTCTTTACGAAGATTTCTTTAATATGTGGATTAACCGTTAAATCTACATAACGTTGTCTGTATCTTAATTCTGCATCATTAAATGCATCATGGGTTACCCCATTCTCATCTGTTTTTGCTTGTGGAAGAGGACGTAAAGACTTGGTAAGAAGTGTAAAGTTTTTTACCAATACCGTCTTTTCTCCTACCTGTGTTGTAAACAATTCCCCTTCGATACCGATAATATCACCAATATCCAAAAGGTGCTTATATACATCATTGTATAAGCTTTTATCTTCACCGGTACAGATTTCATCTCTGTTGAAATATACCTGAATTTTACCTGTAGAATCTTGCAATTCAGCAAAAGAAGCCTTTCCTTGAATTCTGCGGGACATCAATCTACCAGCAATCTTTACCTGTTTATTCTCAGAGAAATCCTGTTTTATAGACTCTGTAGTGTCTGTAATTTTATATTCATCCGCAGGGAACGCATTGATTCCCATTTCAACAAGCTTATTAAGCTTTTCTCTTCTAATGATTTCTTGTTCTGATAATTGCATTTCTTATTTTTCTAAAAGCGTACAAATTTAGGCATTTTTGAATTGATCATCAATGGCTTTTTTTAGAAATATAATTTATTTCATATAAAACTGGTAAAGGCAGGAATTCTGATGTTGTTTGTGAAGAGGCAAAATGGCGGAAAGGCTAAAAGGCGGAATCGCGGATTTGTAAAATCGTAAAATCGCTTTCTTTTTACTATCCAATGTGAAACTTTGTATCCCGAACCCCGAACCTCATAACTTCCTTAGTTTACTTTATAAAAAACCAGTTTTTACCTTCTTGCTGAGGAATAAATGTCCAGGCTAGTATTCTGCTTATCTTCTGACCCTGAGCCATATCGATAATTTTAAAATCGACTGCCTTGACTTTCTTTAAGACTGTAGTGAGTTTGTATAAGTTCTCTTTTTTCGAAACCAAACATGTAAACCAAAGAACTTGTGATGAATATAAAGCGCTTTCATGAATCATATTTGAAATAAAGGCCAATTCACCTCCTTCACACCATAATTCTGATTGTTGTCCGCTAAAATTAAGAAGCGGCTTACGTACTTTTGACTTGTGAACATTCTTTGTCTTTCTAAGATTTCCCTTTATAGCAGCCTCTTCAGAATCATGAAAAGGAGGATTACACATAGAAAATACAAACCGGTCTTCAGCACCTATTACATTTTTAAATATGCTTTTAGGATCAGGCTGATGTTTTAGCTGGATAGCAGGAATTAAATCAGGATTTTCATCCAGAATGTACTGTGCATTTTTCAAAGAAGCCTCATTGATATCCGTTCCCAGCATTCTCCATCCATAAGACCTGTGGCTGATTAAAGGATAAACAAGGTTAGCCCCTACTCCAATATCCAGACCTCTTATAGATAGGCCTGTCGGAATCTCGTTCTGTTGTTCACCCAATATATCTGCTATATAATGTACATAATCAGCCCTTCCGGGAATAGGAGGACACAGATTAGCATCAGGAATATCCCAGTTCTTAATCTTATAAAAATGAGATAACAGTGCTTTATTAAGAAGTTTTACTGCCTTGGGAATACTGAAATTAATCGTTACCGTCTGGTAGTCATTGGTAAAAACATACTGTTTCAGTTCTGGCACACAAGAAATAAGCTGATCAAAATCATAGGGATTACGATGCGGATTTCTTGTGTGCAGACTGGATTTTTCAGTAGACATATTTTATTTTTTCTGGCTTAAAATATATTCTACCATTTTTTTTGCATCTTCTTTAGATACCTGAGGATGAGGCTGCATAGGAACACTTCCCCAAACCCCACTACCGCCTTCTATAATCTTGGAAGCAAGCATTTCGATATCCTTTTCAGAATATTTATCAGCTATTTCCTGATAAGAAGGTCCTATCATTCTTTCATTAACCGTGTGACACCCTGTACAATCCATCGTTTCAATGATTTGACTTCCTGAAAGGTTGGATTTTACAGGTTCTGAAACCACTGCTGTTTCAGAAGAAGTTGCATCAACGGGTGTATTTTCTTTTTTGGAACAGGAAAGAATGAGTAATCCCATACATCCTGTCAAAAATAATTTTTTCATTATTTTTTTGCCGTAGAGTCAGTTTTAGCAGCTTCCGTAGCTGGGGCTGAAGTTGCAGCAGCCGGTGCTGGAGCAGCCTTAGCCTTTGTAGAATCAACCACTGTAGTTACTTCCGGTTCTTCAAGCATGGTGTTGCTGTCCTGTAATGAATGATCTGGTTTTTTAGAGCAGTTTACAACGAATAAACTTCCGATAAACGCAATTGCTAATACTTTTTTCATTATTTTTTCTATAAAATTTAAGCAAAAGTATAAAAAATAAATTTTTAAAATGGTGATAAATACCCATTTTAATGATTATTTTTTGGAAACTTAATTAATTAATCCGGACTCATGTGAATATAAAATTTTAAATTTAAACTATGATTATTGTTTCTAAAATTCTATTTTTCACAAGTCATCATGGTTTTTATACTGTGATTATCCTTATTTTGTTTTTTGGCTTAGTCTCATTTATCACCAGAAAGGTCTGGTTTCTGATTCCAATTCTTCCATTGGCCATTTTAAATGGCGTAGCCGGTCAGTTTCTGAATGCATGGTTTTTAAATAAGTATGGAGTGGAAAGCACAGCCATTATTACTTCCTATATTGAAACAAACTCCACCCTAAACGACATGTACATCCATGACTATGAAGCTATTGTAAAAAAACAGGATCAATCATATACTACAACTTTCTTCTCAACAACTTCTGCAGCCATCTATCCCATTGAGAACGCTATCAGGATCCCACAGGTTAATCAACCTTTTCCGGTAAAATACATCCCCGGTTATGAAAAAAACATCGTTATTCTATATAATGAATCTGAAGAAGGTAAAAATCTTCGTCGATACGAAAAACAAGCTCCTATCAATTCTGCAAAAATAAAATATGAAGCAGATCCAACGAATAAGGAATTTTTAAAAGAATATATTTCAGCCCTGGATGATTATTTACAGACCTATGAAGACAGAAATTATACTATTAAAATGGAAGAATTAAAGAAGGAGCTGAAGCAGTTGAAATAGTTAATTTTATCTTAAGTTTTTTTAATTTTCCTCTTTTTTGTTTTTTATATTAAAAAAATATCTAAATTTGTCCCATGTTTAATATGAGCAACAATATTTGGTGGTGGCTTTCAAACTCTTCGTCGGGTCTGAAGTTATTATCATGTCGTTAATTGTAAAAACACGCTTACAACCAGAATAAGATAAAAACAAAATATATAGACTTTGACGAATTTCGTTGAAGTCTTTTTTTATTACATAATTTCAAAAAAATAAAACTGCAAATGTTTAGCAAAAAAATAAAAATAAAAACCGTTTCTAAAAAGACATTAGGAGACCTTCAGACTCCAATGGGAATCTACCTGCAGATCCGTGATAAATTCAGAGATACCATATTACTGGAGAGCTCGGATTCCAAAAATATTGATAATAACTTTTCTTTTATTGCCATCAATGCTATTGCAGGAATTGAAATTAAAAACCTTAATGAGTTTGAAATAAAACTTCCCAATTCAGAACCTGTAAAACAGTTCATCATTGATCATAAAATAGCTGATATCCTACATGATTTTTCTTCTGTATTCGAGTGTGAAAAAACTACGGATGCCATCGAAGAAACGGCTCAAAGCCTTTTTGGATATACCAGTTTTGAAGCTGTTCAGTTTTTTGAAAATGTAACTTTTAAAGCTCAAAGTGAGGAAGTTGAAATTCCACTGCTTCGGTACCGTTTATACCAGTATGTGATTGCGATCAATCATTATAATGATGAAATGTATTTCATTGAAAATCAAATTGAAGGTGTAAAATCTGAATTGTACACTTTGGAAAATTTGATTAAAAATAAAAATTCAGCGATTTATCCATTTGAAAAAATAGGTCAGGAAACTTCCAATATCAAAGATGAGGAATATCTTGAATTGGTAAAAACAGCTCAGAAGCATTGTATGCGTGGAGACGTTTTCCAATTGGTATTAAGCAGAAGGTTTGAACAAAAATTCCTTGGGGACGAATTCAATGTTTATCGTGCTTTAAGAAATATCAACCCTTCCCCCTATCTGTTCTTTTTCGATTATGGGGATTATAAGTTATTCGGTTCCAGTCCTGAAAGCCAGTTGATTATTAAAGATCACAAAGCCATCATTCACCCTATTGCAGGAACGTTTAAAAGAACCGGAAATTTTGATATCGATTTACAGTCTATTGAAGAATTGAAAAACGATGCCAAGGAAAATGCAGAGCATACCATGTTGGTTGACTTAGCAAGAAATGATTTAGGGAAATTAGGAAAAAATGTCACGGTTACTAAACTGAAGGAGATTCAGCTTTTTTCTCACGTTATTCATATGGTAAGTGAAGTTACTGCAGAATTACCAGAGAAAACCAATCCTTTCGAAGTGGTTGCAGCTACTTTTCCTCAAGGAACATTAAGTGGAGCTCCAAAGCACAAAGCACTCCAACTTATCAATCAATATGAAAAAGATTCCCGTGGTTACTACGGAGGCTGTATCGGGATGGTTGGACTTAATGGAAGTTGCAATCAGGCCATTATGATCAGAACATTTTTAAGCAAAAACAATACATTATTTTATCAGGCAGGAGCCGGACTGGTTGCCAAATCTAATCCTGAAAGTGAATTACAGGAAGTCAATAATAAGCTTAATGCATTAAAAAAAGCTGTTGAAAAAGCAGATAAAATGAGCTATTAATCCGGCATCTTACCAGTTATAAAAAAAATAAGCAAATGGATAAAAATATAAAAGAACAAAAAGCAACTAAAGTTTTAGTTTTTGATAACTACGATAGCTTTACTTATAATCTCGTTCAGATTATTGAAAGAATTCTGGATCAAAAAGTAGATGTTTTCCGTAATGACCAGATTACTTTAGAAGAGATTGATCAATACGATAAAATAATCCTTTCTCCAGGTCCTGGAATTCCTGAAGAATCTGGTATTTTACTGGATGTGATCAGAAAATATGCCCCTACGAAAAGCATCCTGGGTGTGTGCCTTGGACAACAGGCCATTGCAGAAGCTTTTGGGGGAAGCCTCATCAATCTTTCTGAAATTTTTCATGGGGTGGCGACTTCTACTGATCTGGTAAAAGATGAAACCAAGCTTTTCAAAAATATACCTTCTGGGCTGGAAGTGGGAAGATACCATAGCTGGGCTGTAAATCCAGATAACTTCCCAGAAGAATTAGAAGTTACAGCAGTAGATAAAGACGGGATGATTATGGCCTTACAGCATAAAACATATGATGTACATGGTGTACAATTTCACCCTGAAAGTATTTTAACTCCGGACGGAGAAGTAATCATTAAAAACTTCCTTTTACATTGAAAGCTCTAGAAAATCCCTCAACCACAAAAACCCCACAAATGAAAGAAATTCTGCAATATTTATTCAATCATCATACTTTATCGAAATCCGAGGCTAAAGCTATTATGATTGAAATTGCTCAAAACAAATTCAATACGACGGAAGTAACTGCTTTCATCAGTGTATTCCTGATGCGAAATATAACACTGAAAGAATTGGAAGGTTTCAGAGAAGCTTTATTACAAATGGCTGTACCTGTATCTATAGATACCAGCGATACAATTGATATTACAGGAACAGGAGGTGATGGAAAAAATACCATCAATATTTCAACCTTAGCCAGCTTTATCATTGCAGGAGCAGGTCAAAAGGTGACCAAACACGGAAACTATGGTGCTTCAGCTGTTACAGGATCTTCTAACGTTTTAGAGGAATTAGGTTATCAAATGAATAATGACTCTGGTAAATTGAATAAAGATCTGGAAAAAGCCAATATCTGTTTTTTACATGCTCCTTATTTTCATCCGGCACTTCAGTCTGTAGGAGCTTTAAGAAAATCATTAGGCTTAAGAACTTTTTTCAATTTATTAGGTCCATTGGTTAATCCTGCAAAGCCTAAATTTTCTGTGATCGGTGTCTACAATTTGGAAATTGCAAGAATCTATCAGTATCTCCTACAAAAGGAAAATTCACGAGAATTTATTTTGGTTCATGGGTTGGATGGATATGATGAGATAAGCTTAACACAGGATACCAAAATTATCACTAAAAAAGGAGAGGAAATTTACTCTGCCGAAGACCTAGGTTTTGATTCTGTAAGCCCGGAAAGCATACAAGCAGGAAGCACAATTCAGGAAACAGCTAAAATTTTCAAGAACATCCTTAACGGTAAAGGAACAGAGCAACAAAACTCTGTGGTTTTGGCCAATGCTTCGGTTGCGTTATACCATACCCATAAATTTGGCAGTTATGATGACTGTCTCTTATTAGCACAGGAAAGCTTAGAAAGCGGAAAAGCATTAAAAAGTCTGGAATTATTGCTGGAATAATAATTTGCAAAAAACAGTGTATATTTTAAATCATGTAAGTATTAAACAAAGATTTCTCACTGCATTTCATTATGTCCGAAATGACAACTATATGTTTAAAAACCACAACTGTCATTCAGAATGAAGCGAAGCGGAATGAAGAATCTCTAAACAAAAAAGATAAATTACAAAAATCTACTTTGTTAAATCAATTAAATGAAAACATTAGGAACACATAATTACTACGTTTACATTTTAACTAACAGAATCAAAACTGTTCTTTATATTGGTTTTACTAATGATTTAAAAGCTAGATTATATTGGCATAAAAATCCTGAAGCTGGAAATATTCATTTTACAACTAAATATAAATGTTTCTATCTTCTTTATTATGAACACTTCCAAGATGTCGAACAGGCTATTTTAAGAGAAAAACAAATTAAAGGTTATTCGAGAATGAAAAAAGAGAATTTAATTAACAGATTTAATCCTGAATGGAATTTTTTAAATGAAACTATTGAATAGAGATTTCTCACTGCATTCCATTACGTTCGAAATGACAACTATATGTTTAAAAACCACAACTGTCATTCAGAATGAAACGAAGTGGAATGAAGAATCTTTAATAGATAAATTATTAAAATAGATTTCTCACTACATTCTATTGCGTTCGAAATGACAATACAGATTTAATTTAAGTACAAAGCACACAACAAATGACAATACTAGATCAAATTATATCGAGAAAGAAAGAAGAAATCCTTTTTTCAAAATCCAATACTCCGGTAGAGCAATTAAAAGATTCCCAATTTTTCGAAAGAAAAGGTCAATCATTAAAAGAGTCTATCGGATCCAAAAGTGGAATTATTGCTGAGTTTAAAAGACAATCTCCGTCAAAAGGTATTATTAATGATAAAATATCGCCTTTAGAGGTTGCTTCCGCTTATGAAAAATTTGGAGCAAGTGGTATTTCAATTCTTACAGATTCTGATTTTTTCGGAGGAAGTTCTAAAGATATGCTGAGTGTTCGAAACCAGATTCACATTCCTATCCTCAGAAAGGATTTTATGATTGATGAATATCAGTTTTATGAAGCCAAGGGTATGGGTGCCGATGTTATTTTATTAATTGCCGCCTGCCTCTCCCCTGCTCAGGTACAGGAATTCACAGAATTGTCACATGAATTAGGCATGGAAGTTTTATTGGAAATACACACCGAAGAAGAACTTGGCCATTTTAATTCAAATGTGGATCTCGTTGGAATTAACAACAGAAATTTAAAAGACTTTAAAGTTGATTTACAACATTCTGTTAACTTAAAGAATCAACTTCCGGAAGGGGTTTTATCTGTTGCTGAAAGTGGTATTTACAGTAGTCAAGACTTCAGCTATCTTAAAGAAAAAGGATTTGATGGATTCCTGATGGGGGAATATTTTATGAGAAATGAAAATCCTGCAAAAGCTTTTGAAGACTTTACTTCTAAAGTAACAGTATAATCATGAATCAGCCATTACAATTAAAAGTTTGTGGTTTAACCCAAATCAATCAGATTCAGGAACTTATTTCTCTGAATACGGATTTTCTTGGATTCATATTTTATAAAAAATCGCCGAGATATGTTTTGAACCATCTGAACCTGGAAGATCTTTTCAAGATTAATCATTCGGGGAAAGTAGGTGTCTTCGTTAACGAAGATGTTGGTAAAGTAGCAGAAATTGTAAAAAAGGGCGGTTTGAATTTTATCCAACTGCATGGAGACGAAAATGAAGATTACATTTTGGAATTAAGAAAAAAGACTGGTAATAGCATTAAAATTATTAAAGTGTTGAGAATAGGAACTGATCCTTTTTCTTCAAACAAAAAATACATTGATTCAATCCGTTCTGTGCAGCAATATGTTAATTATCTTCTTTTTGATACCGACAGCCAGTCTTTCGGAGGAACAGGAAAACAGTTTGGCTGGTCTTTACTCAATGAATTTGAACTGCAGATTCCTTATTTTTTAAGTGGAGGTATTTCAGAAGAAAATGTCATGAATATAAAAAATCTGCATCAAAAGCCCTTTGCTTTAGATATCAATTCAAAATTCGAAACAGAACCGGGAGTCAAAAATATTGAAAAAGTAAGATTGTTTCAGTCTAATCTGACAAACTCAAACCTATGAATATAAAATCATTAAAAAAGCATTTTTATAAGACTTTATTCCCACCAAGGTTTGACAGTAAAAAAGTAGAAGAACTGCATCAGTTCATTTCTGAAAATGACAGTATTACAGATTACTGGGAAGTGGGAGGATTATTATCCGAGTTTATCAACATCATTAAACATTTTAATGAAGAGGATATTCAATGTTTCTTTAAAACAATTGATTCCTGGGATAGTTATCACCTGGTAATGATCGCTGATAAGCTTATGGAAACTCATGTAAAAGCCAGTGTCAATTATGATCTGGGAAAGATCTATTTTAAGATTTTTTTATCTTATGAGAAATTTGACTCTTATTATTTACTGGACAATTTAGAAATGATTTTCACGATGTATCAATCAAAACTTGATATCGAAACACAGATCAGCATTGCCAGTAAAATAAAATTTTTATATCAGCATAAGCAGATCAACAAACAACAGTTTGAATCTAATTTATTATTTATCAATAATTTAAATAATGAAGATGGCATATACAATTAAAAAAGCGGAAGAACTAACAGACTATGAAATACAAAAAATCATAGAGCTTTGGGAACATGAAGAGTGGAATAATTTGAAGCCCAATGATTTTAAAAATTTATTTAAAGATTCCGAATTTCATATGTTGTCTGATGCTAAAGAGGAAATTGCATCTGTACTGCGTCTTAATTTTGATTTTGTTTTAAAAATTGCTGACATCCTCTATTCCTTTATCGAAATGGGAGGATTAGTTTCTTCACAAAAGAGATTGGGGTTTGGCAGCAAGTTGGTGCAACTGGTAGCAGAAAATGTTACCCAACGTAATTTAGAAACAATAGGTTTCTGCTTTTCAGATCTACGTCCGTTTTATGAAAAATGTTCGGTAGAAATTTTAGCTGATATGGCAAAAAACATTAAGGAAAAGGAAGGCAGCGAATGGGTTATTTCTGAAGATGATGACATTTTGGTGATTCATTTATCAGAAGAGAAGAAAAACCTGCTGAGCCAGCTTACACTGGAAAATTATGCTTATTTAATACAATAATAAAAAAGAAATGGATTATAAAAACCCAGATGAAAATGGATATTATGGAGAGTTCGGAGGTGCTTTTATCCCCGAAATGCTTTATCCAAACGTTGAAGAACTGCAAAGAAATTATCTTGAAATCATAGAATCTCAGGAATTTCAGGCAGAATATCAGGATTTACTGAAAAACTACGTAGGTCGAGCTACACCGCTTTATTTTGCCAAAAACTTAAGCCAGAAATATAATACCAAAATCTATCTGAAAAGAGAAGATCTCAACCACACAGGAGCTCACAAAATCAACAACGCTTTAGGTCAGGTTTTATTGTCAAAACGTCTTGGAAAAACCAGAATTATTGCAGAAACAGGCGCCGGACAACATGGTGTTGCAACAGCTACAGCATGTGCTTTGCTGGGACTGGAGTGCATTGTTTATATGGGCGAGATTGATATTCAGAGACAGGCTCCGAATGTAGCGAGAATGAAAATGCTGGGTGCTGAAGTGATTGCAGCAACTTCCGGATCAAAAACATTGAAAGACGCAGTGAATGAGGCATTAAGAGACTGGATCAATAATCCGGTAACTACCCATTATGTGATCGGAAGCGTCGTAGGACCTCATCCCTTCCCCGACCTGGTAGCAAGATTTCAGAGTATTATTTCTAAAGAAATTAAAGAACAGCTCTACGAGCAAATTGGAAGAGAAAACCCGGATTATGTCATTGCCTGTGTAGGCGGAGGAAGTAATGCAGCCGGAACATTTTATCATTTCGTTAATGAAGAAGAGGTAAAAATTATTGCTGCAGAAGCCGGAGGCTTAGGAATTGAATCGGGAAAGTCAGCAGCAACCACTTTTCTGGGAACATTAGGCGTTTTACATGGAAGTAAAAGCCTTGTAATGCAGACAAAAGACGGACAGGTGATTGAACCTCATTCTATTTCTGCAGGACTGGATTATCCAGGAATAGGACCATTCCATGCTCATTTATTCAATGAAAAACGGGGTGAATTTTTTAGCATTAACGATGATGAAGCTTTAAAATCAGCTTTTGAACTGACAAAATTAGAAGGTATTATTCCCGCATTGGAAAGCTCCCACGCCTTGGCTATTTTGGATAAAAAGAAATTTAATAAAAATGATATTGTCGTTATCTGCCTGAGCGGACGTGGTGATAAGGATATGGAAACATATTTAAAGAATTTATAAAATGTAAAAAGTATTTATGTAAAATGATTTTGAAAGCTAACCAAAACACAATGATAGCTTTCTTAAAGAAATGAAATATAATTAAAAAGTCATATGGACTATCATAAATACATTTTACATGAATACATCAATACAATTTAAACCCTATGAAAAAACTCAACATATACTTCACAGCAGGGATTCCACAATTGGAAGATACTGCAGATATTATACAACTGATACAGGATTCCGGAGCAGATATGATGGAAATCGGAATGCCTTATTCTGATCCCGTTGCCGACGGTCCTGTTATTCAGCAGGCTCATGAATCGGCCTTAAAAAACGGAATGACCATTGAAAAGCTGTTCTCTCAACTGAAATCGATTAAAAACGAAATTAAAATTCCGATTATTTTAATGGGTTACATTAACCCTGTTCTCAGTTTCGGCTTTGAAAACTTCTGTAAACAATGTGCAAATAGCGGCGTTTCCGGATTAATTATTCCTGATCTCCCTCCTATCGAATTTGAAAAAAATTATGCACATATCTTAAAAAAATACAATCTTAATTTTACTTTTCTGATTACTCCGGAAACTTCAGATGAGAGGATCCGATATCTGGATTCTTTAAGCTCAGGTTTTTTATATGCTGTAAGTTCCTCATCCACAACTGGAAATCAAAATGCGGTATTAAAAAACGAAGATTACCTTTCCAGGATCGCCACCCTACCCCTAAAAAATCCTGTATTGATCGGTTTCGGAATAAAATCCAAAAATGATTTTGAAAATGTTACGGAAAAAGCTGATGGTGGGATTATAGGAACGGCATTTGTGGATATATTATTAAAGAATAAAGATTGGAAGATCAAGGCTATAGATTTTATTAATTCCATAAGAGACTAAAATTCACTAAATTTGTATATCAAAAAATGGGGATGAAATTATGATTTCATAGACCTATTATAAGAAATCGATACCGGCGTATGAATACAAATCAAAATAAAGTAGTAGAATTTGAGGATTTAGGGATAAAAGATTATCAGCCTTCCTGGGACTATCAGGAAAAGCTGATGAAAAATATTATCGATACCAAAATAAAGAATCGAGACTTACCGGCTGAACAGCATGTAACTACTCCGAATCACTTTCTTTTGGTGGAACATCCTCATGTATACACTTTAGGAAAAAGCGGTCACGAAGAAAATATGTTGGCCGGCCTCGATAAGTTAAAAGAAATCGATGCTACTTTTGTAAAGGTCAACCGCGGTGGAGATATTACTTATCACGGCTACGGACAGATCGTAGGATACCCTATTTTAGATCTTGAAAACTTCTTTACCGATATTCATCTGTATATGAGAAACCTGGAAGAAGTAATTATCAGAACTATTGCTGAGTATGGACTTAAAGGCGAACGTTCTAAAGGAGAAACAGGAGTTTGGCTGGACGTTGGAAAGCCTTATGCCAGAAAAATATGCGCAATGGGAGTAAAAGCTTCCCGCTGGGTTACCCTGCATGGTTTTGCCCTGAATGTAAATACTGATATGAGGTATTTTGAATATATTATCCCTTGTGGAATTAAAGACAAGCAGGTTACCTCTATAAAAAGAGAGCTTGAAAGAGAACTTACTCCGGAAGAAATGAAGGATATAAAAGCCAAGATTACGAAACATTTTACAGATGTTTTCGAAGCAGAATTGGTGAGTAAGTCCTCTATTCTTTTATAATTATCATCGATTACAGATCATTAGCAATATTTACCATTCCGTAGAAATCTAAATTTACTCACTATATTTTAGATTTCTACGGATCGTTATTTATGCAAACCTATTCCAGAAAAACAAAAACCTTTACGCACAAAGTATCCCATATTTTTATCCATTTAAAAGATATTTTTTAGGTACCAGTTTAATTTTTAATTTTATTTTTGAATGCATCTTAAAATATCTTTTAAATCCTAAACTTATAACCAGATGAAATCAATTGTTAAGCTATTTTGTTACCTCTTTTTATTTTTTTCTCATTCCTATTTTTATGGACAAAAAGATTCCTACACAAAAAGAATCGATAGCTTAATTCAGCTTAAAAACCCCAGATCGTTTAATGGTGTTGTCTTGGTTACTCAAAATAATAAGGTTAAATATTCCAAAGCATATGGCGTTGCAGATATTACAACCGGAACTCCTTTAAAATTGGATGATCAGTTTGAAATCATGTCTAACACCAAGCAAATTACTGCTGTTTTGTTATTGAAAGAGGTAGAAAAAGGGAAAGTAAATTTACAGGAACCCATCAAAAAATATTTACCTTTTTTAAAACAATCATGGGCTGATTCGGTAACCGTACATCAATTGTTAAATCATACACATGGAATCCTGGATCAAGACAAACCTTTGGCTTTTAAACCCGGTACGGATTTTAAGTATGGTAATTTATCCAATATTCTTTTAGGGAAAATTATTGAAAACTCCAGTCACAAATCTTATGCAGAATTAGCCAATACTTTATTCAACCAACTCAAAATGAATGACACTTTCTGTTATTCAAAAAATAACCTAGGAAGATTGGTCTATGGCCACATGAGTAAAAATAATATCCTGACAAAGGTACAAAACTCTTTTATTGATGATGAAAATTTGCCTGCAGACGGAGTGATTACAACGGCAAAAGATCTATCCATCTGGAACCATTTACTTCACAATGGAAAAATTTTAAACCCGAAAACCTATTCATTAATGACCACACCTTCTGTCATGTCACAGCATGACGTTTTTGGAAAAGATAAAATGGGTTATGGATATGGTATTCGGATTGCCAATAACTATGGTATTAGTTATTTTGGTCACACAGGACTTGGAGATGGTTTTGCTTCTTTAAATGTCTATATACCCGACTCAGATATAAGTATTATTGCATTAGAAAACCAAATGACAGAAAATAGTAATGTATACTACTATTTTGAAGCATTGATCAAAGATATTATACTACAAAGCAATTTGGCTAAGAAATAATTGTATCCGGTCAGCTTTCTTTACTCTTTACTATTAAAAAAATCTCATAATTCCTTTTCTTTATATTCAGATAACAGAAAAATCCAAGGATTAAATAATGAAATAATTCAAAATATTTTATTTTTATAGAATATAATTTATTCATATTCAATTTTTATTAACTTTATTTTCACTTAGACGTGAAGTATTATCTATAAAAACAAAAACTAATACAATTTCATTACTAACCATCAAAATTACAATTATTATGAGAAACTTCTTTTTATCCATGGTGGCCTTTGTGACCATCTTGTCATTCAGCGGTTGCGCAGATTCTTCCGGAAGTCAGGAGCTTAATGGAAAAGAAAATCAAAACTCCAGTAACATTTCTTTAAAAGACATTGGAAAAACGATTCCGGTGGGTATGGAAAAAGAAAATGGGGTCTACAAAATTTCACTTATTGTAACTGCTCAGTTCTACGAAATTAAAGCGAGTAAGGAGAATGAAAAGTATATAGACCTGATCAGACAAGCTGTTAAAGATGAGCTACCTATTCATATCTACACAGTAGCTAATACTCATGAAATAGGAAAAGGTAGAGGCAGCAACTGAGGAAGACAAAAGGTATTTCAGATCTATTCTGACCAAAGATGTAAAAGCAGAAAGTAGCAAATTAAGCAGCGTAATTCCTGATGTAGCTACATTAAACAGCTTATTCAATCAAATTAAAAATCAATCTTGTGGTACCTCTACCGCCTCATCACCTTGTATCACGTTCAGATATCCGGTAGACGGCTGCTATGCAAGAGCACACAAAATGAGACAAATCCTGATCAATAATGGTTATGATTGTGAGAAACAGTTCGTATACGGAAATTTAAAAGCTTCTACTGGTACATGTTGTGTGGCATGGAGCTACCATGTTGCCATATTAGTGAGTTATAAAAATGCTTCCGGAGTAACGGAAAAAAGGATTATTGATCCTTCCCTGTTCTCAAGTGGCCCCGTAACGGATACCGCATGGAGAAATGCCTGTATCAATACTTCTTGCGGATCAGCATCAGTTTCTTCTTATGCAAATACAGCAGGAAATGTTTACTACAGAAGTCCTAGCAATTCTAATATTTATGATAACAATTTAGTCAATACGAATTGCGTATTAACGAAGTTTACTTCACTTTCAGGTTGTTCTCCGTCACCAGCTCCGGATGTATCAAGCTGTGGATTCTAAATAATTTGATCATTTAAACAGCTCCTGTCAGCATATTGGTGTAAGGACAGGAGTTGTTTACAAAACATATATTTTATGAAAACATGGATATTTATAGTATCTTTATTTATGATAATATCTTGCACCGGTAGCTCTGGTTCACAGAACCTGACATGGTATAATAATGCAACAATCACCCAAATCACAGAAGACCCCGACAATCCGGAAAACCTTCTGCGTATATCTATAGGAATAAGCGCACAGGTCTTTTATATATCCAAAAAAGATCCAGCCTATACATCTCTTTTAGAGAAGCTAAACCAAAGTTTGAAAAAGGGAAAAACCTATAATATAGGTATTGAGAATAAAACCAATCTCATTAAACAGGTTAATGAGATCAAGTAACTTAACGTAGAACGATTTGCATACAGCTTTATCTTATTACAGAAATCCCTGCATCCACTTTTATTTCAGCTCCGTGAATATAGGAGGCTTCTTCGGAAGCAAGAAAAAGTACCGTACTTGCTACTTCTGACGGATTTCCTGCCCTTTTAAAAGGAATTGTCGGAAGAATATTTTGTATAGCATCTTCAATCTGTTCTTTGCTGAATCCTGTATTATTGAAAATATTGGTTGTAATATGTCCCGGGCTCACTCCATTCACCCTGATTCTTCTCTCCGTTAATTCAGTCGCAAAGGTCTTGATAAAAGATTGTACTGCCGATTTTGCCGCTGAATAAATAGAAAAATTAGACATAGCAATTTCTGTAGCTACAGAAGTATTAAATACTATAGTACCTCCCTCTTTCATTAAAGGCAATATTTGCTGAACTGTAAAAAAGGACCCTTGACCAGCATATTAAAGAGTTCATCAAAGTGATCTTCATCAACATTTTCAATTGGAAAAAACTTCCCATATCCTGCATTAGCAAACACTACATCAATATGATTGGTATACTTCTTCACCTCGGACTGCAGCTGCATCAGGTCACTTATATTTCCGGCATTGGAAACAAGTCCAATCGCTCTCTGTCCTAATTTTTCTACAGCTTTACGTACTGTTTCCTCACTTCTTCCAGTGATTATTGCTGTTCCGCCTTCATCAATAAACTGTTGAGCTGTTGCCAGCCCCATTCCATTGGTTCCGCCTGTTATTAAAGCGAATTTGTCTTTAAATCTTTGCATGTTATTTTGTTTAAAATTCTATACAAAGGTTAGATTTCAGTCGCTTTAAAGAAATCCGAAACCTGCAGAATTCTTTACACCTATATCTTTTCTCAGCTCTTACTTCTTCAAATTCATCAAAGAAGGGGTCAGAAATGAGATTATTCCTATAAGTAAAATAATCAGTCCTAATATTATAAATGTAACATTAATCCCTATAGAGTCTGCTACAAAACTAGTAAACACAAGGCCTAATACTGTTGGTAATATTTCTAAACTGAAATACACAGAGAATACACGTCCTAATAGATCTGAGGACACTTCCCCCTGCACTATAGCTGTAAATGCAGAGCTATAAAATGAAACAGCAATTCCCCCAACACCAGTTAAGAATGAAAAAAATATAAATCTTTCAGGAGACAGAAAACCGGACCAAAAAAAAGTAATTCCTATCAAAATATAAGAGAAGTTTATAATGATTGCTTTATGAATTGATGGCTTAAATATTCCTAACATACCCCCGCCAATCAGCGCTCCTATTCCCCATATAATTTCTATAATAGTCATCTCGAATTTACCCCCATGAAAGTGCTCAATAGTCATCAAAGGAAATAAGACAGAGATAGGCATAATACAAAATATTACAATAGTAGAATATAGAAAAAGTGATCTAAGTCCCTTGTTTCTAAGGATTTCATCAAAACCAATTTTCATATCCTTCCAGACTGAAAATATATTGTTAGATTCATTTTCTTTTTGAGGTGAAGGAATTGAAATAAAGAACAAGGAAAAAATAGCAATCGCAGCCCCTCCAATGTCCAGCAGTAATACATTTCCTATAGATAATAATCCAATTGCTAAAGCACCAAGCGCTGGCCCGGCAATAATGGAGACTGATTTTATAATCTGATTGATTCCGGCAATACGCAATAATTCTGATTTTGGGGCTATCAACGGTATAGTAGCCTCCATTGCAGGCATATGAAATGCTGTTCCTATAGAGCGTAATGCAAGCATAACATAAACCAATAACAAATTTTCGTACCCAAAATAAAAACTAATGGACATTATTAAAGTACATACAGCTATAAATCCATCTGCAAAAATCATTGTTTTCGATCCCACCGATCAACATAAACACCAGCAAACGGACCTATCAGTGCCTGAGGAAGCAAGCTTGCAATGGCAGCATAGGCTAATACTTCCGCAGATCCCGTTTCTAGACTCAGCCATATAATAATTGCAAAAGCAACAGCTGAGCTGCTGATGAGTGAAAAAAATTGACCTGTCCACAAAAAAGCAAATTTTCTTCTCCACTGACTATCCATGCTAAAACATTTTAATTGCAAATCAAATATAATGATAAAAGAAAAGGCATCAAAACAATTAAATTCCCTGCAATAAAATTTTACAAAATAATATTATGCACAATTTAATTTTTTCGTAAATTTGTACATTGATTTTAGATGTACAATTTCAAATAGTATTTCAAAAAAATCATTTTCGAAGATTAATTTAAAATAGATAAAAATGTCATTAATAGAAGATTTAAACTGGAGACATGCAGTAAAAGCTTATGATCCGTCAAAAAAAGTTTCTGAAAAAGATTTAAATACCATTTTAGAAGCCGCCAGGTTAGCTCCAACCTCATCAGGTCTGCAGCCTTTCCGTATTATTGTTGTGGAAAATCAGGAATTAAAGGATAAAATGGTCGCAGGAGCATTAAACCCTGAAGTGATGAGAGATTCTTCCCATGTTTTGGTTTTTGCTGCGTGGGATAATTATTCCAATGAAAAAATTGATAAAGTATATGATTACCATACGGATGTAAGAGACTTACCAAGAGGACGCTTTAACAGTTACACGGATAAAATCAAAGAAATATATGGAGCACAAACTCCCGAGCAGCATTTTATGCATACTGCCCGCCAAACCTATATTTCTTTAGGAATCGCTTTAGCACAAGCCGCAGAATTGAAAATTGACAGTACACCGGCTGAAGGATTCAGCAATCAGGTAGTTGATGAAGTTCTTGGTCTTAAGGAGTTAGGCTTAAAAAGCGTCAGTCTTTTGTATCTAGGTTACCGAGACGAAGAAAAAGACTGGTTATCTTCTATGAAAAAGGTGCGTGTACCTATGGAAGAATTTATTATTAAAAAATAATACAAATCATTCGGGTTATGGAAAAGTCAGAGATCTTAAAACTGGAAAATCAAATATGTTTTCCGCTGTATGCTATTGCCAAGGAAATTACCGGATTGTACCGCCCTTTCCTTGATGAGTTAGATATCACCTATCCCCAATATCTGGTGATGATGGTGCTTTGGGAGAATGATGGACTTCCTGTTACCCATATTGGAGAAAAGTTATTACTAGACAGTGGTACACTGACTCCATTACTTAAAAGATTAGAGGGGAAAGGCTTTATTTCCAGAAAGAGGAAAAAAGAAGATGAAAGAGTCGTGCAGGTTTTCCTGACAGAAGTTGGAAAAACATTAAAAGATAAAGCCTGTGGTGTTCCGGACAAGATTATGGAAAAGATCAATGTTCAGGCTGAAGATTTAATAGAGCTTAAAAACTCCATCAACAAGATTTTAAGTAAGATTGAAAAATAATATAATTAATAAAAAAAAGCGGCTGTCAATTTAGGACAGCCGCTTTTTTATTCTTTTACTTTTTGATATGCATCCACTTTCAAATAGGCATCATTCTTTTCTTTCTCTTTTTTATCTGAAATCAGAATACCAAAAAGGTGGTCTACTTCATGTTGAAAAATCACAGCAGTAAAACCTTCGATTATTTCTGAATATTTCTGACCTTTTAAATCTACATATTCCAACTGAATCACTTTACTTTTGTAAAACTGGTCTCTGAATTCCGGGATGGACAAATCCCCTTCCGGTCCCAAATTCTGTATATCGGATCTCCAAACAATAACCGGATTGATAAAATACTCTATTGGATTGTCCTTTTTATCAAAACGTTGAACCCAGATTATTTTCCGATTGACGCCAACTTGTGGTGCTGCAATCCCCACTCCTCCATCGGTGGAAAGAAGTGATGCTTTCATTCTTTTGACCAATGTTATCGTATTGGGATCCATAGGATCAATTTCGTTTGAAAGATTCAGCAATGTTTGGTGCTGATTAGGATCTGTGGTCTGATAAATTGGAAGGGCGGTATTAATATCTCCTTGGTTAATGATGGCAAGCTCATTTGACGTCAATTTTTGAGCACTTACCCAACCCATGAAACAAAGCAGCAGAAAAGATAGTTTTTTCATTTTTTATTGGTCTTGTACAAAGATAAATAATGTGTTTTTAATTCTTCATGCATGAAAATCCTAATTTTAGATTAATTGATGTTCCTTCATCTCTCCTAACTTCCATTTGTCATTTCGAACGTAATGAAATGAAGTGAGAAATCTTATTAATTTACATTATTTATTGAACTCTTAACTATGTTTGCAGACTACTATTACGATGGATTTAGATTCTTCATTCCGCTTCTGAACTACGTTCGCAGACTTATCGTCTGTATTCTAAAATCGAAGATTAGACGAAGTCAATGACAAAGATGACGTTTGAAGATTATGTATAAAAGAGGTTTAAATATACTCAATGCCAATACCCTTGCTAAGTGAAATGCCTTTGCGAACTTTAAAACGTAGCACTTTTAAAAAACTTTGCGTCGTTGCGATTAACTGCTTTTAAGTTAACTTTTATAAGAGGTTTGAGATTCTTCATTCCGGCTCCGCTCCATTCTGAAATCGAAGATTAGACGTAGTTAATAGTAAATAAAGTATTGAAGCTAGACCCTATAAAAGGTCCTAAGTATTTTTTTGAAAATAATATACATATTTTTAATTTTTAATGTAAAAAATTAAAACAATAAATAGGTTTTAAAAATATAACCAAATCCAACAGTATAAATAGATGTGTTAATATTTATGCCTACTACATACATTATGTTAAATAAATAATGATAAATAATAATTTCACCTTATTTTTTTTAATTTATTTGTTTTTTTCAGTAATTAACATTACCTTAAACATACAAGCAAGTGATAATTAATATTAAAAAATAAAATAATTTAATTAAAAACACACAAAATGATGAAAAAAAAATTCCTTACAATTGGAATGTTAAGTATTTCTGCAACGGCAATAAGTCAGGTAGGGATTAATACCCCAAATCCTCAAGCAACATTTCATATCGATGGCGCAAAAGATAATGAGATAACAGGAATTCCAACAGCTAAACAACAGTCTAATGATTTTGTAGTCACTTCCGAAGGCAATACTGGCATAGGAACAACTAAACCCGACCCCTCTGCCGATCTTACTTTAGCTAGTACTAATAGAGGTTTTTTGCCTAATAAAGTTAATCTTAATTCTATAAATGATGCTGTTACTATTTTAAATCCTGCTACTGGCCTCCTGATATATAATACAGGAGCTGGTGAGTTAAAAAAAACCGGATATTACTATAATTCCAGTACTCCTTCTGCTCCGGTTTGGTCTTATTTTGAACCCCAAACTACGACCAGTGGAAATGATGTTAAAAAAATAATATTTACCAAAACAAGTTCTTGTAATGCCTCTATAATTGATGGAAGTGTAGATATTGATCATTTTAAATTTTACTTCAGATCTAGGAATGGAGATAATGAGGAAGGTTGTAAACCTTATATGGCTTTAACAACCAGCCCAGGCAATGATAAAATATTCTATCTTGGTATAAATCAACAGTATGCGACTGGTGGATTTGAATATGATAACAGAGCATTAACTTATACCAATACTAATTTTGCAACAGCACAGTTTTTGGACAGAAATATTCAGGATGCTCTTGCTAATAGTGAATTAAACATAATACATATTGTTGATACTGAAGCAAATAAATATTACCGGGTAACATTTTATATTTCAGGTGGAGGTAACACATATGCTTATATGATTATTGCAGAGGGTTTCTAGAAAAATTTCAGAAATTCAAATTTTAGATATAAAACTAGAGAGATGTTTTTATTTTCTTTAAATCAAAAAGATTTAAGAGACCATCAATCTAGTTTTAATTATTTTTAAAAAGTTTTTGTCATATCAGCTGGTATGATGAGATTGAAGTCTGTAGGAATATATTCTTTTTCAGGAACTTTCAATTCGGGGTTTTCCGATTCAAAAACTGAGATAACTGCCATTTTCAGGTTCGGATTCTTTTGTTTCATATACCAATAAATTCCTCCAAATTCTTTACTGTGATAATTACCATTATAATGAATGAATGTTTTTCCTGGCTGGACATTCTTAAGAATAGATTCAGCCATCGTAGCATCTTTGGTTGCCTGTGCTGAAATAAAATTCATCACTCTTGTTCCCTCTGCATGATCTCCCATCATTTTCTTCATTTCAGAATAGCCGGGAGTTTCTAATGTCACTTTAATAGGCAACTGGGCAATATAAGTTTTTTCTTTTGCGGTCAACTTATTTAAGGATTCCAGTCCTTCTTTTGCGGTCTGGGAAGCGTATCTGCGAGGAATATTGGTCGCAATAAAATCTAATTTCTTCACTTTGGCAAAATCAACCAGAGGTTTATAATCTGTAGAATAATTATTCCATAAACGGGCAGAATCTTTGAATGTCTTGGTATCAAAATTTCCGCTTAAATACTGATTGAGCTGAGACTGATTATCTCTTTCGAACATTTCGGCACCTAAGATAATCTGTCTGTTTTTCTTTTCATATAATCCTTCTGTAATCTTCAACTGGAGCCAGTGATTGATCGAGCTGTTATGATTTTCCCCAAAGAAAACCACATCATAATCTGCTAATTCTTTGATCAACTTATCGGTAGGAACCTCTTTTCCTTTCTTATCATAAAATTGATAGGCTTTGAAACTCTGGGCATTCATGAACCCAAAACCCATTAACCATATTGTGATGAAAATATTTTTCATTTTAATTAATTTATTGTTTAATAGCGAAAGGGCTGAAGGGCAAAATCGCTAAACCGTTAAATTGCAAATTTGCCTTTTAGCCTTTTAGCCTTTTAAATTTAACAATTTACTTTCAAAAAAAAGACCGCCTTGATTTACAAAAAAACAAAACGGCCAAAATCAAATCATCTAACTATTACTTTTCCAATTCCGCTACAAGGTCTTTCCAACCTTGTGATTCAGGAGTTCCAGGTTTTCTTTTTCCAAAAAATTGAACGATAGGATCTCCAGCACTATTAAATACCTCAACAGCTGTTATTTCTCCATCTTTACTTGGTTTTTTAACCACCCATACCTCAACAATTTTCGTTACATCCAAATGCAGGTTGAAATCAGAATCCAATACATTGAACCATTGCTGGTGCCAAAGTGTCTTCTTCACGTTTCCTGTATGGATTTGAATAATTCCTCTGTTTCCAACAAAAACCATAATCGGGACGTTCTTCTCAGACGCATCCTCAAGGATGTTTACTACTTTAGCATTGTCTATTTTCTTGGCAAATCCTTCCGGCGCTAATCGTAATGCCTGTGTTCTTGTTACTCCGAATTTTCTGGTCATCATTAAGAACTCGTGAATATCTTTTAGTTCTGTCCAAGCTTTTATGAAACCTTCCGTATCAATTTCAGAATCTGATTTTTCAGCCGGTTTTGGTGCAATGGCTTCAAATACAAAAGCTTTATTCTGGTTCTCTGCCTTATATTTTTCTACAATAGCATCAAATGCTTCTGCGTTACTATCTTTCGTTAAATAAATTTTATGAAGAGCCAACCCATCTTTTCCGAAGAATTGAAGGCTTTTTTTATCTCCTTCTACTACAGCAAAAGCAAGTTTCCATGAATTAAGGAAAATTCTGAGATCAATGTCTTCACCTACAAAAAGCTGTGCATGAGGACTGCTGAAATCTCCATTAAGATAAGTACCTTTTCTTTCATGTACACATTCATCATTACGGGTAAGCGCCATTACCTTTCCTAATTGTTCAACTTCAGGTAAGATATTTTGAAACTCCGGCTTTAAAACCGTTACTCCATCTCCAATATTAGTTACTAATAATTCAGCCTCACTTACACCTAATTGTACGGCAGCATTTCTTATTCTTAAATGCGGATTTTCTGCTTTTAGAGCTTCCCACTTTTCTTTTAATTCGTTAACTAATGTGCTCATTTTTATTGATCTATTTTTTTATGGTTAAAACTGTATAAATTCTATGTATTGTTTCGTTTCCTGATTTACTTTGTATGTCTTCTTCTTTCTCTGAGATCTTCATTCTTTTAAAGTGGCTCTCTGAAATAAGCTGCTCCATCTCACTGTTGCTGTACATCGTAAAATTGTATTCTGTAAATGGCAGTGTTTCCATAAACCTTCTCTGGCCGAAGGTCAGAACAAAAGTTCCGTCATCTTTTAAAATTCTGTAAATTTCATTAAGAAACGCTACCGGATCTTCCCAGAAGTACACGGTATTGACAGTAAATATTTTATCAAAAACTTGGTCTCCAAAAGGAAGCTTTTTGCCTTCGTACAAAATAAATTCTGCCTGACTCTCAAAGTCTTTATTAAGCTTTTTTGCTTCATTATACATCGTTTCTGAAATATCAATGCCTGTATAATTTAAATTTCGGGCTCTGTTCAGAATATTCTTCAGATGCCCGGCATTTCCGGGTCCGATCTCAAGAATGCGTTCATCATCTTCTATTAAAAGCGTTTTAATGCTTTCTAAAGTCATGCTGATGTTGGTCGCATTCATCATCTCACCGATCTCAATACCTTTTTCTCCCTGAGGATTGGCAAGATTTCGGGCTAGGATTTTTAATTCATCTTTTTCCATGGTTATCCAAAAATGATCATTGGGTTATTAGTAATAGGGTGATCACAAATGGTACAGGGAAAGTTATACGCCTTGCTTATATTTTCAGCGGTAAAAACTTCCTCCGGTGTTCCATAAGCTGAAACCCTTCCTGATTTCATTAATAATATTTTATCAGCAAACTGTGCTGCCAGGTTTAAATCATGTAAAACAACAATAGCGCTATTGGCTTTTCTCGTGAAATTTTTAATAATCTCCAATGCTCTATATTGATGCTTAACATCCAGATTATTAAGAGGCTCATCAAGAAATATAAGCTTGTGGGCAATATCGTTTTGCAACTGTGCCATTACCCTTGACAAATGCACCCTTTGTTTTTCACCTCCTGACAAGGTATTGTATTCTCTATCTTTTAAATGAAAAACATCCGTTTCATACATCATATGGTTCATGGCCTCCAAGTCCTCTTTTCTGGGTTGTGCATCGAAATATGGATACCTTCCCATCATGACAACATCTTTTACATCCAGAGGAATATCATTGCTATTGTGCTGAGAAAATTTAGCTTTATGTTTGGATAGTTCCAGAACTTCCCATTCACCAATAGGTTTATTCTTGAACAAAATCTTTTGTTTTCCAGATTTCACTTCATTAGCCAAAACGCTCATCAAACTTGATTTTCCAGCCCCATTCGGTCCTACAATTGCCAAAAACTCGCCATATCCCAATGATACATCTACTCCATCAAGTATATGAAACTCTTTATGCTTATAGTTAATCTGATGTGCCCTGATCATTATAATGACTTTTTAAATTTAACCAAAATAGCTATAAATATCGGCCCTCCCATTAATGCGGTAAGAATACCAATTGGTAATTCTGATGGTGCAACAATATTTCTGCTGAACGTATCTGCTGTTAACAGCAAAATACTTCCACAGACTGCTGATAATGGTAGGATAAAGGCGTAATTCGATTTAAATAAAAGCCTTAAAATATAGGGAACAATTAGACCCACAAAGCCTATCGTACCCGAAAAGGCAACCGATGTTCCTACCATTAATGCAACGATAATAATAATCTGTTTTTTAAGTTTCTCAACATTGATCCCTAAATGCTGTGCATCTTTCTCACCCAGCATCATAGCATTCAATGCTTTCCCTTTGGGTATTAAAATTACATAAGAAATGATTAACACGACTACCAAAACAATATTCTTTGTCCATGTAGCCGCCGCTAAGCTTCCTAAATTCCAGAACGTAAGATCTCTCAACTGCTCATCTTTTGAAATATAGATCAAGAATCCTGTGATTGAAAAACCGATAGCTGTAATCGCCACCCCTGTAAGCAACATCATCACAACATTTGTTTTTCCGCCACTTGTGGAAATCCTGTAAACCAACATCATAGATAGAAAAGCTCCTATGAAAGCAGAAATACCTACTAATGAGAATTGTATCACCTCAGGAAGATATTGCTTGAAATGTCCTCCTAAAATAATTGCAATTGCAGCGAGTAATGTTGCTCCTGAAGTCAATCCTATTAAATCTCCCGTTGCCAGAGGGTTTTTAAAAAGCCCCTGCAATCCTGTTCCTGAAACCGCCAGCATACTACCAATCAAAATAGCCATGATGATCCTTGCTGCACGAACGTCCCATATCACATATTTATCACTTAATGATAAATGCTCATCTCCTTTTATCAACTGCCATAAAACTTTATACGGAGAAGTTCCGCCAAAGTCATAAACCCCTGTATTAAGTGACCATACTGCTATGATAATAAGCAGTACGGCACTTATAGTGAAATAAAAGTATAGTTTACTTTGTGTTTTCAATTAATAATTTGTTTAATCCAACTGCAGCCTCTCCTAATCTTGGTCCGAAACCTGAAACCAGGCCTCCATCCATAGCAATAATCTTCTTATTTTTCCCGGCATTGGTATGGGAAACACCCGGCATTTTTAATGCACCTTCATTTCCTCCTGCACCCTGTAATCCTGTAGAGAAGAAAAATAATACATCAGGATTAGCTTTTATCACTGCCTCAGGGGTTAACGGTTTGAAATCTTCAAAATCCTTAACTGCATTTTCACCTCCTGCAAGACCGATCAATGCATCCATTGGAGTGTTTTTACCTGCCACCATCAACATATTTCCTCTGGCATAGATGAATAATACTTTAGGTTTTTTAGCAATAGGCTGAACCTGCTTCAGGTCAGCATCTATTTTATCATTAAGTTTTTGATAATCTGTATTTCCAACTGCTTTTGCAACGTCAGCGATCAATTTTTTAGTTCCGTCTACAGAATATTCCTGTTTGAATACCTCAGCTTTAATTCCGGAAGATTTTATTTTTCCGAGTAATTCAGGATTGATATCTTTATCTGAAGCCAGGATCAATGTGGGGTTTACCGCCATGATAGGTTCAATGGTCATCGATCTTACATGCCCCAGGTCTTTAGCTGTAGCCTTTAGTGTTTCCGGGTAAGTACTTGTTACATCTGTCCCTACAATTTCTTTTTCATGCCCTAGAGCACTTACTATTTCTGTAATTCCACCGCTAAGTGTTACAATTTTATTATTGCTTTTAGGAGCCTCTGAGCTCACTTCTGTTGTATGTTCCTTTTTAGCATCTGCTTTTTTGCAAGAGTACACAGCCAAAAGCATGGATGCTACTAAAACGAATTTTTTCATATGTCGATATTTATTTGTTTAATATTATAAAGGTTTGTACTCAAATTGAGGTCTTCCACGTTCTCCTGATGCGCTGGTCAATCTTGTAAACCTGAGTTTAAAATAATAGCCTTCTGCATCTTTGATAATGTAAAAACGATCTCCATACACTTCAAGGCCGTTAGCTCCAACAGGATTCCTCCAATTAGCCCCGATTATACGCTGGTCATTATACATAAATTTAGACTGGTCGATGTCTGAAGCTTTAAAATTGTTAAATGCTTCAACTCCTGACGCGGGTGCTGTAATCCTCACTTCATATGCACCTACACCTCCAAGGTTATTGGATATCACAAAATCTGCATAAATATAACTTCCTGCTCCTGCAATTGTATTTGTGAATACTGTAAAACAGATATCCCATTTCTTTTTCTCGGGCTGTACCAGTACTTCGGTATTTTTTTTCAGACTTATAAAATTGTAATTGTAAGCAGGGTTTTTAGGAATTGTCAGCTCCTTATGTGTTGCATCATTAAGTTCTGCGTATTTCACTTTATAAGAATCTCCTGATCTTACCACCTGTACTTTCATCCAGCCTCTGCTGTCCCCACCGGTTGCTACAGAACCATTAGCGATAGTTCCTTTGAAGATTTCTTTCCCCATATTCACCAGGTAAATGGCATTTTCAGACTCAGTAGGTTTCACTTCTTCAATAGCAGTATACCCTGAAGGGAAATTACCATTTACATCATCTATATAAGTAACATTCGCCGGATTAAAATTGGCAACCTGAACCTGTTCCATCAACGCAGTAACATCTGCCTGTTTTACCAAATCTATATTGGTAGCATTGGGAATCTTTCCGGCAGCCATCATGATTGAAGAGTTTAAAACTACTTTAAAACTAGTTCCTGCATACAATGCAAGATCCCAATTTGTTCTATTGGTAAGTACTTCCGTATTGGTTCCTAAATCAAACCACACCTGATTAGGTTGGGCCGCACCTCCAACATTAGGACTAAATACTGCCCCATCCGTAGGCGTTACTGCGACAGGATCTTCATTATCATTAATACAAGACTGAGATATAAAGGATGCCCCAACCAAAAGGCACAATAGTATTTTTTTCATTTTTAACATTTTAAAAATTATACGTTAATCTGGCAAAATAACTTCTTCCGTAAAATAAATTTTGTTGTGTATCAGCCGCATTATGACCACCTCCCGCAAGTGTTGTATTAGGTACTGTGGTCACATTAAAAATATTTTTAATTCCTACGCTGAGGTCCAGATGATTATTAAAGAAAGGCTGAGTAAGAGTAAAATTCAACATGTTGAAATCACCGATTTCACCTAACACATATTCCCCGGGATCCATTGGATCCTGTGTATTAGACCTGTGGGTATAACGTCTCTGTTTTCCGGTATATTTGTAGTAAAGTGCAAATAACGTTTTGGTATATGGTAATGTATAGTTTGCAGCCAGGTTGGCTTCTGCGTAAAAATTAAAATCATCAGGTGAATAGATATTTCCGGTATTTAAAACCTGGGAAATTCCCATTACTGAAACTCCGGCATTCAATGATAAATTACCCTTTCGAACATTAACGCCACCACCAAATAACATTGATTTGTAATTATCTATATTGATATAGGTATATCGTAAAGGACTATTGCTGACAATTACACTTTCGATTCTATCCTGTACATCGAGGAACATTCCTGAAACACTGAAGTTAAACTTCCAATCATTAGCCGTCATCTTATTATAATCCCAGAATATACTGGCTGAATATCCGGTTTCCGGTTTTAGATTTTCATTTCCTCTGATATCATGATTATTATCTACCATATAAGTATACAGCTCATCATATGTCGGGAATCTGTTGGCAGATCCGAAAACCAGTCGAATATCGGAGTTTTTAGTAGTTTTAAACCTTGCTGTAGCTGAATAATTGTATTGAGAATCAAATTTATCGCTCAATGCCAGTCTTAGTCCAGGACGTAATGAAAACCAACTGTTGACATTCCATTCTGCCGATATAAAATGAGCATAGTTAAAAATTGTTCTTTCAAGATTAGCAGTTCCAAAAAGTCCGGTCTTAGAGCTTGCAAACCCTTTTGTCCTGTCTAATTCATACCCAATCTGAAAATTAACTTTTTCACTATCTAAAAAATTACTGAACATTCCTCTCGAATAAAGCACCTCTGATTTATAATACGGTTGTTCTTCAGCTCTTGACAGCTCTTGTCTGTTCGGAACATTGTATTGATAATCCTGATATTTTCTTTCTTGACTCTGATAAGAAAAATCACCATTATAATTAATTCTGGAACCTATTTTAGTTTGAATATTAAATTGGTGAATCCATCTCTTCGTTCTATAATCTTTATCATTAGCAATATAAGTTCTGTTTCCATTGCCCAGATACATTTCTTCAACTAATGGATTGTAGTAATTCACCTTTTCCGTAAGGTAATTGACTTTATAGAAAAAGCTTGTATTATTTTTATTATAACGAATGGTTCCGTTGGTTGTTAATTGGTCTTTCGGTTGCCAATCATATCCCCGTTGCCCATCATTATTTTCACTAAAATACTTATAGCCCTGAAATCTTCCTTTGTAGCCCTGAAAGTCATTATGATTGATATCAGCAGAAACAGACCAGTTATCATTAATTCTGTATCCTAAATTCAAAGACTGAATATGGCGGCCATTTCCTTTTTTAAACCAGTCATAATCTTTATTCACGGTTTCTTCCTGAACGGAAGCAATAGCCGTAAATTTCTTTCCATAGTTTTTCTTCGTGATGATATTAATAACCCCTGCCAGAGCGTTATTACCATATTCAACCCCCATCGCACCTTTTACCACTTCGATACGTTCAATATTATTGACGTTGATTTTTGTAAGGTCTACTAAATTTCCCATTCCCTGATCACTTACAACGGGAATATTATCAATAAGGATTTTGGTATACTCACCACTAAGCCCCATAATATTGGCATTAGAGTCTCCTGATCCTTTATTGGGTTCTATTAAGATATTAAGATTTTGATTAAGTACCTCTGCAACATTGGTGACAGCCATATTTCTAATTTGCTCCGCATCAATAACTTCAACTTTATAAATGGATTTATTAATGGATTGCTGCATGTATTGTCCCGTAATGACAACCTCTTCTATTTTCTTTTGATTAAGAGAATCTTTTTCCTGTGCATTCACCCATAAGACAGTGGATAATGATAGTATAGAAAGCACCTTCTTCTTCATAGACACAAAATTTTCGACAAATATAAAGATTTATTTAGAACAGTTAAAAATAATTTACTAATTTTGTGTAATAATTCTAAATAAAAATAACATTATGAATTTAAAATTACTTTTTGGAGCTCTTCTATTTTCTGCCATTACTACAAACGCACAATTAGCCACTCTTAATGAAAATTTTAATGGCTTTACAGAAGGTCAGGGATCGACCGTTTTTCCTCAGAATCAATGGACGACTATTTTCCCTGCAGCAGTTGGTAATCCAGCCCCTATGATGAATATCGTAGCCAGCGGAAGTGATAAATTTGTACAATCGTATTCCGGTGCTAACCAAAACAGTCCTCAATATTTAATCTCACCCCAGATTGTTGCTCCTGCAGGCGATAAGACTCTAAGCTTTAAAGCCAGACGAAATACAGGTTCTGCGCCTGGTACCGTACAGGTTGGATTGGTATCCAGCCCTACGGATATGAGCACTTTCATTCCTTTAGGAAGTGCAACAACGTTAGGAAGCAGTACATTTCAGACTTATAGTTTTCCTGTTCCTGCTTCCAATTCTTCTTATATTGTATTTAAATTTGTAGGCGTTGTAGCTCCTCATACGGTATTAGAAATAGATGACGTAGTATATAACGTCTCTTCTACATTAGGAGTTTCTAATCAGGTAAAATCAACGGATGCCATCAGGTTTGCTGTTAATGCAGAAAACACAGCTCTGGATTTTATTTCTAAAAAAGCTCCTAAAAATATACAGATTTACTCTGCTTCGGGACAAAAGGTTGCTGAAGGAAAGCTTAATAATCAAAGATTTGACATCAGCCAGCTTCAAACCGGAATATACTATATGGGTATTGAATCCACAGAAGGAACAATCACTCAGTCGAAGTTTATTAAAAAGTAAGATTTATTAGATATTAACTTACCTTTCAACGGGCTGGCTTATTATTTAAGTCAGCTTTTTTCTTTATAAAGCCCCTATAAATCAGGAAAAAATAAAATAATCATCTATAAAACAAGATAAAAATCATGTTTTTATTTAGAATGATTAAAAATAATTATGTAGTTTTGTAGAATAATTCTAAATAACAACTCGGGAGATGAGAACAAAACTACTTTTGGCTTCGATGCTTGCATTGGGCATTCAACAAACAGTATTGGCACAGACTGATGCTAACGGATATAATACAGTGAATTTATCAATGGAACCCAGCTACCAAAATCGCGTGTTTTTTGATTTCAGTGCTAATGCTACCGTATCTCAGCCGGCTAATACATGGGACGTTGCTTTCTTCAGAAATTCAAATATGAGTTTTGGAACCAGAATCAATGATGCTCAAAATATAGAAGTATATCAGGCTTCTGCTCTACCTGCAGACTGGGATACTGTCAATATTGCCAATATCGCTTCATGGGGATCTCCTCTATATAATCCGGATCAAACGACTTCACTTCAGGAAGGAGCATTTGAACAGGGATCTGCGACATATGGATGGGGAGACTACAACGGAGCCACTCATCATATTGAGGGAAAAGTAATTTTTGTTTTAAAGTATCTGGCGACCAATACGTATGTAAAATTTATGATTACTGACTATTTCGGAGGTTATACTTTCAAATATTCAAAATGGAACGGAACATCATGGGATGCTACCCAAACGAAGACCATTGCTAATGGATCAGATGATGCTTTTTTCAATTATTTCTCATTCACAACAGGAGATAAAGTAGCTAATCTTGAGCCTTCAAAAGCCAATTGGGATTTGATGTTTACAAGATACTGGACAGATTATACGTATCCGGGAGGATCCATGATGTACAGAATGTCAGGAGTTATCCAGAACCCTTCTGTGACGGTAGCCAAGGTACAACCGGAAACTCAGGCAACATCCACCTCTACTGTACCAGCAGCAGGAGCATTCTCTAATAAGATTACTGCAGTAGGTCATTCATGGAAACCTACTTCGGGAGTTTATAATGATGTGGTTTATTATGTAAAAAGAGGAGCTGAATACTACAGAATGTATTTTACTCAAAACGGCGGAGCAAGTACCGGTAATATGTATTTTAAATACAAAAACATTACATCAACCTTAAGCGTTAAAGAGTTTGGAACAAAAGCTTCTTTCGGTATTTACCCGAATCCAACTGCACCTGATAAAAAAGTAACGGTTTTATTTGATGTAAAAGAAAAAGCAAACAACAAAGGAAATGTCGAAGTATATGATCTTTCAGGTAAGCAGGTTTATAAAGCTGAATTGACCAATCAAACCGGTTTTTATAAGCAGGACCTGAACCTATCTGGTCTTACTTCCGGGACATACCTTGTTAAAATAACTTATGGCGCTAATAGCGAAACCAAAAAGTTAATTATACAATAAAATTTTTAAATTTTAATACTTTCTATTTTTTCTAATAAAAGGCTGCTTACGATGGTAAGCAGCCTTTTAAAAATCATTTTCCTTAGTAAATTTTAAATCCCTTGTATACTTCCGTTGCGCTTTCCATCATTTTAGAAGCATCTTTACGGAAATTAAGAAGGTGATCCTGACCCATATGGTTATTATGATGTTCTACCGTTTCCCATAATTCGATCATGAAAAAAGTACCTTTATTGTCTTTGTCTTCAATAAGGTCATATTGCAGACAACCTTCTTCTTTTCTTGTTTCTCTTACTAAATTCTGAAACAACTCTACCGCTTCCATTAAGTAATTTTCATTAAACTTAAAAAGCGCTATGATATGTAAATTCATATTCTATTAATTATGCTGTAAAAGTATACTATTTTCAAAATTGAAAACACTTTTCATCCCTTTTATTTTTCCACAACCAACAGATATTTTATTTAAAAACTGATTTATAAATAGTTATGCAACTCATCACGATAACCAGAGTTCCGATAACCAGAAACATTTTCTTTACGGGTAACTTGGCTGTAAGCATAGCCGAAAAAGGTGCAGTAAAGATTCCGCCAATTAATAGTCCTAGAATAATATTCCAGTGCTGAATGCCTAATGTAAAGAAGAAAGTAACCGCAGCCGTTATGGTTAAAATAAATTTAGCTACTGTTGAGCTACCCACTGCAAACCTTGGGGTAAAAGCATTTTTAATTAAAGTTCCGGTCACCAATGGACCCCATCCCCCACCTGCAAAAGAGTCTATAAATCCTCCAATGACGCCAAGCCTTGTAAGGTTTGTTTTTCTCTTTAACGCTTTACTCTGTTTGGGTTTAAAAGCATTAGACAATATTTGAATCCCCAGATACAGGGTATAAAATGCAATAATTGTTTTGGTAATTTTAGAGTAGTATTCTCCAAGATAAGTAAGACTTAGTGCTCCGATGACCGCTCCGATTACAGCAGGAATTGCTAGTTTTTTGACCAGACTTTTACTTACATTCTTCAGTTTGATATGACTTATACTCCCCGCAGCCGTCGTAAAACTTTCTGCAGAATGAATACTTGCACTTACAATGTGAGGAGGAATATTTAGAAAAAGCAGAGTCGTTGTACAGATTACTCCATATCCCATACCCATCGATCCGGCTACAATTTCAGCAAAGATACCCACCAGCACCATCCAATAAAAAATATAATGGTCTTTGGCCAGAATATTCAAAAGCTCATCCAGATATCCTAAGCTATACATCGAAAAAGTAATCAGCAGCAATGCTGCAATAGTGACTACCAGCACATTGATTCTTATCTGAATCTTTCTTGAAATCACCATCTTATATCGCCGTTAAAGTGAAAAACTGAATGGGTATATGATGACCGAAAGCCATTGTTTCTATTACCTGACTCTCTTTTTCTGATATTGAAAAAACATCTGAGAATTTACGGGACCCTAACTTTACTTTTTCTTTTGCCAGAAGCTGTTGTAAGATATTTGTATCTTCTTTTGAAATCATAGTTTGATCGTTTGATGTAATACAAATATCCAATAAAATAATTACCCTACCAAAAATGTAGACTAATAATTCAAAAAAAAGGATCAGATCAGTCGATCAGATCCATTAAAGTTTTTTCTTCCAGAATTCTTAATGAAGCATCCCGAACTTCAATGAGTACATCGTGTAATCCACAGTGATCTTCATTACAATCTTCACATTTTTCATAAAAATTTAAACTGACACACGGGAGCATAGCAATAGGCCCGTTTACCAAACGGATAATTTTCGCCAGCTTCACGTTGGCAGGATCTTCCTTAAAGAAATAACCTCCACCCTTTCCTTTTTTACTATCAAGGATGCTCGACTTTTTCAATTCAAGCAGAATGTTTTCTAAAAATTTCAGCGGAATTTTCTTGTGTTCCGCAATTTCAGAAATAAGTATGGGCCCTTCATTTCTTTTCTCTACAAGATATGAAAGTGCCTTAAAAGCATATTGAGATTTTTTTGACAGCATTACAGCAAATTTAAGAAAATACTTTTACATTTAGTGAAATGGTAAAAAGGGGGAAGGATGAAAGGCTAAATTGCTGATGGGCAGAAAGGCGGAATTGCGAAACCGCCGAATCGTAAAATTGTTGAATCCTTGATGGCTGGAAAAGCCAAAGGGCTGAATTGCAAAAAGGCTGAATCGCCGGATCGTAAAATTGCGAGAATGTAAAACAGTGGAAAAGCCAGTTTGTGAAAAGATATATGGATAAGCAAAAATAAAATGATTCAAAAACAATATGCAATTTGCCTTTTTGCCTTTCAGCGATTCCGCGATTTTGCGATTCGGAGATTCGGAGATTTTACAATTTCACCAATCATCGATCCACAATCTCACCTCCTTGCCTTTTTCCCTATAAATTCTTAAGTTTGTCCTATGTTTAGTAAACAGGAAGCACAGCAATTAAAAAAAGAATTTTGGACGGCTTTTGGAAAATCTTTTCCAAGAAAATGGATATTGTATGATACCAAGGTCAAAGATTTTTCATTTAAATTCTATGCAGATAACAAAAAAGCGGAAGTTTCTCTTGATATAGAAATGAAAGACGAGATTTACAGAAACGCTTATTACGAAAAAATATGGTCTTTAGAAGACATTCTGAAAGATTATATCGGAGATTTTTACAAAGATGAACACTTCACGCTGGAAAACGGAAAAGTGATCAGCAAAATCTGGATTGAAAAACATCAGGTCTCCATCTTCAATAAAAATACCTGGAGCGAAATTTTCGAGTTTTTTGTAGAAAAGATGGACGGTTTCGAAAGGTTTTATTATGAGTATGAAGACTTTATAAAAGACGTATAACCCATGTCTATCATCCTTGAGTTACTAACCAAATTACTACTTGGCATATTGTATATTCTTGTCGAAGTATTCTTTGTAGATCTTATTTTAGGCAGTATTCAATACTGTTACAGGAAAATTAAGCAACTATTCGCTCCACTATTTTAATGCTTTTCCGGACGAAGCCGTTGAAAGTTTATTTTTTGCTTTCTGCTGATAAGCTTCTCTTTTAGTTTTTCTCCATTCCCAAGGAGAAATATTAGCTTCAGTTGCTGACCAAAGTCCTAATTTAAGTGCTCTCGCTTTAGATTCGAGTACCCCTAAATTTTCATTATCAGAATATTGATAATACCACCATCCATAACCTTTCTTTATAATCTCCTCAGATAAATACCGGTCATTATTAAAGTAAACTTTAGCGATTATCCGACCATATCGATCAGAATTTGTTTTGTAATACTGAATAGATTTTCCATATACCAGATCACTGGTAAACTGTTTGGCATTTTTACCAAACGGCTGTCCCTTCTCAGGACAATCTACCTCTGCGAGACGCAATGTGGTCTGTTTATTATCTTTATCAAGAACTAAAATAGTATCTCCATCTTTAACTCCAATGACCTTCGCCCTGATTTGTGACAGCAATATACCTGAAGCCACCATGCACATCAGTAAAAGTATTTTCCTCATTCTTTTCATTGTACCCTCTCTCTCCTTTTGAATTCAGTCTGCAATTTTAGGGATTTTTAAAACGATAAACAGGAATCTTTCTAAAATATTATCAACAATCATGATCAGCACCTGTAAGCATCAGTTTTTAATGGATTGTAAGGAGTAAGTTCTCGATACAAAATTATTCTCCGTTATACTCCGAATAATTTCACTCGAACTGACGACACATATCCGTCACTTCGAGTGATTTTCGAAGAAAATTGTATCGAGAAGTGGTTGAATTATTGGATGAAATTCATTCTTCTCTGTTTACATTCCTTTACTTCGCTCCTGAACTACGTTCGCAGACTTACCGTCTGTGTTCTGAAATCAAAGATTAGGCATAGGCAATGACACCCCTATCCACAATATTTCTCATTAACTTCGTCGAACTTTCAGTTTCCGTAAGAATCTAAACTTAGTATTTTATAATAATTAAACACAAATATTTTAAATTCTACTGTTTTATTAGCAGTCAAAAATCAGCCAATTTATCGTTTATAAAGCTTGAGTTTTTACTATGCTTAGATTCCTCCACTTCATTACTGAAATCAAAGATTAGACGTAGTCAATGACACTCCTATCCATAATATTTGTCATTCCGTAGGAATCTAAACTTAGTATTTTATATGATTAAACACAAATATTTTAAATCCTACTGCTTTAATAGTCAAAAATCAGCCAATTTATTGTTTATAAAGCTTGAGTTTTTACTATGCTTAGATTCCTCCACTTCGTTACTGAAATCGAAGATTAGACGAAGTCAATGACAAGTCATAATCACAAACTTTGTCATTGACTTCGTCGAACTTTTAGTTTCCGGCAGGAATCTAAACCCTTATTTTTTTAGTAGAACGTTACTTTTCCATCTTCTTTAAAAATTTCTCTTCTATTAAAATCCTTATTTTCCTATCTATTAAAAAGAAAACTTAAAAATTCTGACTCATTTTTTTCTATATTTGTACAAAACACGGATAAATATCATTATGGAAAAGCTAAGAAATCTAAGAAAGCAAAGAGGATACTCTCAAGAGAAACTAGCAGGTATTATCGCTACAGATCCTTCTAATTATTCTCGTAAGGAAAGAGGAGAAATCAGAATATACGATGATGAATGGGAAAAGCTGGCAGCGGCTTTGGATGTTCCTGTGGAGGAGATTAAGGAAGAAAAACCAACAGGTGTCGTACATAATGACAATTCAACTTTTAGCGATCATGCTAATTCCGGAAACTTCTATAACCAGCAATTCAATATTCCAGATTCTGTCATAGAAAACTTACAGGATTACATTAAGGTTTTGAAAGAACAGATTGAGGCTTTGAAGAAGGAGAATAAGACGCTGAGATCAAAATAAATATATTTATTTATAAGTATTTATAATTTTAAAAAATTTATAGTTCAGATTAGTGCAATGCACCAATCTAAATATTAGGCGACAGCTTTAGACAAATGTTCGTATGAAAAGTATATTTGAATTTCTAATTTTTTATCAAAACGAAGATATTAAAGAAGCTGAAAAAAAATTAAAAAATACAACGAATAATTTAATTTTTCTTCATCAAAAATTTGCTGATTTAAAAATCCCATTAGCAGACAATTATATTTTTTCAGAACAATTAATTATTAAGTTTCATTTACACAATTGCAGCATTCTTTCGCTAAGTGATGGAATTTATTTACACAATTCTAAACTTGGGATTACAAACAAAAGTAAATTTCTTGATATTTCTTCAATTATGACAATTATTAGAGCTCAGTATGAAACTTTATTAATGTTTCAACATCTTTTCATTAATACAGATAATGAAGATGAAAAAATGTTAAGGTTTTATGCGTGGATGATGTCTTCAATGATTGATCGTGAAAAAACAATGACAAGTGAAAATGAATTAATTATAGAGAAAGTAATGGAAAATAGATTAGCTATTGAAAACACTAAAAACGCAATACAAAAACTAGAGTCATTTAAGAATCTTTCTGAGAAGCATCAAAAAACACTAATAGAAAAAGGGTCTGGAAAATTATTTAAGCACTGGGAAACTATAAAAACCGAATCTTTTGGAAACCATGGCATTTTGTCTAATATCTATTATTTATTAAGTGTATATTCACACTCGGAAGGAATTTCATCATTACAACTAAAAGAAACTAAACATTTATATGAGGACTCTAATAATCAAAAAAATCTTTTCCTTTATATAATTCAGTCTTTAGCAATGACAGCAGTTATGATAAAAAATATTTGTAAAATATTTAAAGAAGTGCAAATAGAATACGAAAAACTACCTCAAGAATTTAAATCAGAAATTGACACCCTTTATAATATGGCAATTAGAAAGCCGATCATCTAGCATTGTATTTGCAAAATGCAGAATTAAAAATTGAAATGAATCTATTAAAAATAAAAAGAGAAACCTCACAGTTTCTCTTTTTTATATCAATTAAATTTCCTTTTCCTTAACCAGAAGAATAATCCTCCCAGTAATCCTATAATTACCAACGGAAGCAGTAAATTAAACCACTGCCAATTGCTTTTTTCTTCGGTGATTCTCTGTCTGTCCAATAACCTTTCCTCAATATTTCGGTTTCTCAATTCCATCAGGTTGCTGTCATCTAAAAGATAATCTAAAGCATTTCTTAAAAACTGTTCGTTTCCGAATTGTTCATTGGTTAGCAGGTCTACTCCTAATGGTAAAGGTTCTCCTTTAATTACTTTATTTCTTCCTACATCCCCATCTGCGATCACGATCATTTTATTTTCAGGACTTTGTCCTTTAAAACCGGGATAAGATTTTCTTTCGATTCTTGAAGCATATGCAGAAGTAAATTTACCTTCTAAGGCTACCGCAAAGATTTTCGGAGTACTTGGTTTTTCCATCTGTCCAAGACTGTCAACACTTGAAATCTCCTTCAGGTCAACATAGTTAGGAACTTGCTTCAGTAAAGTTCTTTCGCTTGATTCAAAAAGAACCTGGGTTTTAATATTTTTTCTTCCTAAAGTATCAATCGATGTCGGAAATTCAAACTTCACCGGATTGATATTTTTAGTAATCGGATTATCTTTTTCAGCAATTCCCAATGGAAAATACGGCCACGGCAGACTGGTATATTGTGGATTACCACTCACCTCACCTGTTACGAGCCTTAGCAAGGCAAATTTCTTTACATCCTTTACCAAAGCAGGATTAATCCGGATCCCGTAATTGAAGAAGAAATCCGTCATATTGATATCTACAGGGAAAGGCATTACTTTTTTAGATCTTGTCAAAGTATCCATTTCAGCATTTACGGCATCGATCATCCATAAGGTTTTCCCGCCATTCATAATATACTGATCCAGGATTACCTTTTCTCCATCGGTAAATGCTTTTCTTGGTTTTGCAATAACTAAAGCGCTCATTTGTTTCAGTAAAGGAACATCGGCTATGCTTAGCTCAGTTTGATTTTTAGGAATAATAGGTCCTGCATCATAACTTTCCAACGCCAGATGCATAAATCCCTGGAACTGTTCAGGACTCAATTCATCCTGATTCACCAGAATTCCTATTTTTTTTCTCTTATCGGTTGCAATATTTTTGATATTGGAAACAAGATTGTATTCTAAATTTTCAATAGACCTGGTCAGCTGCTCATCTGCACTGATATTAGCCTGCTGTACAACCAACGGAATAGAAGCGCCTCCTTTGTTGTACTTCAGTACTGCATACGGAAACAAAACAATCTGTGACACTTTACCATCTTTTACATCCGGAAGAACCGAAGGCTGCATTCCCATAGCCATCAATGTGTCCTGAGACATTTTGGTTTTAATGGGATCAATAAATTTAAAATCTATTTTTGGATTGATTTTCCTGAACTCTTCCAGCATAAATTTTGTTTCACTCTGCAGCTGCTTGAAACTTGCCGGAAAATCGCCCTCCAGATAAACCTCAACGGTTAAAGGCTTTTTTACCGATTCCAGAACTTTAATGGTATTATCTGAAAGGGTATATCTTTTTTCTTTGGTTAAATCCAACCTGATTCCGGAAACTGCGAGGATAATCACCAACGGCAGAATTACAAACAGTAAAATTCCTAATGGAGATTTAAAAGGGATCTTCTTCATAATTCTACTTCTTTTTATTGATAAAATGGTTGGACAATACTAACGAAACACTTATGATTAAAACAAAATAAGCTACATCTTTAAAGTCAATCAGTCCTCTTGTAAATCCAAGAAAGTGCTGATAAAAGCCAAGATTCTGTAAAATAAAATCGGCTCCGCCTAATAGTTTATAACTTGCCAGCTGCTCAATCCCGAAATACATGATGAAACACATAAAAACCCCAAGCAAATAAGCCATAATCTGATTCTGAGAAAGAGAAGACGCTAAAATTCCAACCCCGGAAAAAGCTGCAATAAGCATAATCAGCCCTATATAACTTCCCAATGTCATTCCCAAGTCAATATTCCCGGCAGGAACGCCCAGAACATACACTGTATAAAGATAAATCAGAGAAGGAATCAGGCACAGGATCCCGACCACCCAAACGGAAAGAAACTTTCCTAATACCAGATCAGAAACCTTTAAAGGTTGTGAAAAAAGCCAGTTTAAAGTTCCGGTCTGCTGTTCTTCTGCAAATGTTTTCATGGAAAGTGCAGGAATGATAAACATCAATAACCAGGGAACCAATACAAAATAGCTCTGTAAAGAAGCCATCCCGATCTCAAAGATATTGGAATCATTATCGAAAAAAAACAAAAAAAGAGTCGCTATCAGACTGAAGGCCTCGATGATGATCCACGCACTCCAGTTCCCGAAGTAACTCCAAAGTTCTTTTTTAAAAATTGCAAGCATGTTTTTTAGTTATGAATTATGAGTTTTTAGTTATGAGTTGAATGGTATTGATCGTTTAATCGAAGTTGCTCTTGTCTCAACCTAACTTATCACTCTTCTATTTATTTCTTTTTTTGTTTTTATTGACGAGTTTTACCGTCATCATGATTAAAAATACAAGAACGAAAAATCCGGTAATTAATTGCCACCAATATTCAATTACTGCAGATTTTAAAATAACCGTGAAGACTACCAGAAATAAAATAAACGTGGCAATTTCATTCGCCTGTCTTAATTTAATATTAGCAGTTTCTAATCTATTTCCGTTAAGCGCTTTTAGTTGAAGTACTTTTTTCCAACACCAGTAATGGTAAATGGCAAGGCAAACCAGGAAAGTCAGCTTCAAATGAAACCACGGGGTTTTCATTAATCCAGTATTCAGAAAGATCATGACCAATCCGCAAATCGTCATAATAACACCTGCAGGAACCGTAATAATATTCCACAGCCTTCTGGCCATAAAAGTATATTGCTCTCTTAAGATATTCTTTTTGTCTTCAGCAAATTCATCGGTATCTTTATAGTAAACAAATATTCTAACGAGATAAAAAATTCCCGCAAAATAACTGACCATAAAAATAATGTGCAGTGCTTTGATTATTGTGTAAAGCATGGTAAACTTATCTATTTTTTATAGGAAATGCTGTCAATCTTTTTTCCATCATGGTATTTTTTCACATACAAAAGTCTTCCTTTTTCATCATAATATTTCCAGTCTCCCACATAATACCAATGGCGCTCATTTTCAGAAATATCTAATTGGGTCTGCCCTCGCTCCATGATCTTCCCATTGGGAAAATACCTTTTCGTTTTGGTGAGATTTTTTCTGATCCGTTCTTTCTGATACAACTTGTCTTCAAAAGTAGTTTTCCAGATTCCTTTTCTCTCCCCCATTTTATATTTCCCAATAGCAACAAGAGTTCCTTCATTAGAGGAATATTCCTCTTTCCATTTACCATTTCTCTTATTGGTATTATTCTGATCTTTTACATATTGATTCATTTTAGTTTGACATGAAACTAAAAACACACAATACAAAATCAAAATGAACCTTTTCATATAGTATAGTGGAATCTATTTTCATCTTTGAAACGATTTTGGGATCATCAGCTATAAAAATAGCTGAACAATCCCAAATTCTTTCAATTCCTTATTTTCTTTAATATATGTAAGATATTCTTTTAAGAAATCACATTAAGCTCTTTCCCCACTTTTTCAAAAGCGGCAATAGCCTTATCCAATTGTTCTCTGGTATGAGCTGCAGAAAGCTGAACTCTGATTCTCGCTTTTCCTTTAGGAACTACCGGATAGAAGAAACCAATTACATAAATTCCTTCATCCATCAGTTTTTCCGCCATCTTCTGAGCTAATGGTGCATCATAAAGCATTACCGGAACGATTGCGGCATCACCATCAGGAATATCAAAGCCTTTAGCTTTCATCTCTGTTCTGAAGTATTCCGCATTTTCCATTACCTGATCACGAAGTGAAGTATCATCAGAGATCATATCCAATACTTTCAAAGCTGCTCCTACAATTCCCGGAGCCAATGAGTTTGAAAATAAGTACGGACGTGAACGCTGTCTCAACATATCAATGATTTCCTTTTTACCGGAAGTAAATCCTCCCAATGCTCCTCCTAAAGCTTTTCCTAAAGTAGAAGTAATGATATCTACTCTACCCATAACGTCACTCGCTTCATGCGTTCCACGACCTGTTTTCCCAATGAAACCAGTAGCGTGAGAATCATCCACCATAACCAGAGCATCATATTTATCTGCTAAATCACATACTCCTTTCAGATCAGCAACAATACCATCCATAGAGAAAACCCCATCTGTAACAATGATTTTGAAACGGTGATTTTTTTCAGAAGCCGCTTTCAGCTGAGCCTCCAAATCTTCCATATTGTTATTTTTATAACGGTATCTTGCCGCTTTACAAAGACGAACACCGTCAATAATTGAAGCGTGATTCAATTCATCCGAAATAATAGCATCATCTTCTGTAAACAATGGCTCGAAAACTCCTCCGTTAGCATCAAAACATGCTGCATACAGAATCGTATCCTCCAATCCTAAAAATTGAGCGATCTTTGCTTCCAGTTCCTTATGAATATCCTGAGTTCCACAGATAAAACGAACGGATGACATTCCGTAGCCATGAGATTGAATCATATCCTGAGAAGCTTTCATCACTTCCGGATTGTTTGATAATCCCAAATAATTGTTCGCACAAAAGTTTAACAGCTTTTTGCCGTTGGCTTCAATTTCCGCACTTTGCTGAGAAGTAATAATTCTTTCTCTCTTATAAAGTCCGTCGTTTTCGATACTTTGAAGCTCGTTCTGTAAGTTTTGAAGATATTTTCCAGAGATCATTTTAGTAAATTTTTAGATGCGCTAATTTAGTAAAAAGGCAGTAAAGTATAGTCTTTTATGACTATGAATCTAAAAGATTGAATTAAAAAACTCATTTTAACGATTAGTCTACTAATTTAGTAGGATAATAATTTATATTTGTCCTTTAAATTCTGAAAATGAAACTATCATCAGTACCAAAAGTTAGAAAAATATCATCCAGAAATTTCCAGAATCAGTATATGAAGCTTCGCCTACCCGTTATATTAGAAGATTTTGTAGATCCTAACAGTCCTGCTTTCCAAAAATGGAATTACGATTATTTTAAAGAGATTGCAGGAAATCACAAAGTCAATATTTACGGCAGCGATCTGGAATCTCTAGACCGGGTAGCCAGCAAGCCCATCGCTCACACTCATTTTTCCGAATACCTGGATCTTATCAGCACCCAGCCTACAGAACAAAGACTTTTCCTTTTTAATTTATTAAGCATTAAACCGGAGCTCAAGAATGACCTCTATTACAATGATGTCACCAATGGAAAAATTTTAAAATGGCTTCCTTTTATGTTTTTTGGAGGTAAAGGATCAATTACCCGAAATCATATTGACATTGATATGTCACACGTATTCATCACCCAGTTTCAGGGCATCAAAAAAATATGGCTATTTCCATGGGAACAATCCGACCTGATGTACAAATTACCCTACAACTTTCACAGCTTAGCTAATATCAAAGAACCGGATTATAATGAGTATCCCGCGTTAAAATATGTAAAGGGTTATGAAGCTATTATCCATCCCGGAGAAACCCTTTATATCCCTTCCGGATGGTGGCATTACATCCAATACGAAACAGAAGGATATTCCGTATCCATAAGGGCCCTACCCTCCAGTCTGCTTGAAAAATGGCGCGGTTTTAAAAATCTTGTGATGATCAGGCATTTCGATAATGCCATGCGGAACCTGTTTAAAGAAAAATGGTTTCATTTTAAGGTCACGAAAGCACATAGAAAGGCTAAAAGGGGAATGGTAAGGATTAGTAAGTAATTCAAAAGCCTTCGTAATGAAGGCTTTTGAATTGAGTTTCAATGTAACTCAAACTATATTTTGGAATTTAAAAATATTTTTAAGGATTGTATGGATTGTATGAATACAATATATCTATATGATTATAAAATCAGAAAATTCACTCTTTCACAAACTTAATATTTCTGTCTTTTATTTTGAATACATATACTCCCGGAATGAGCTCAGAGATATTGATAGATGAATTCGGCTGATAAATTCCGGCTTTCACTAATTTTCCATCTGTAAAATAAATGGTATAATCGGCAGTTTTATCTAACCCTCTCAGATATAATTCATTTTTTGCCGGGCTTGGATACAATGCAAAGCTATTTTTTTCTACATCCTCAGTGCTTAAGGTTGTATCTTTTGTTACCGTAGAGTTCTTTTCCAACACTTGATATTCATAATTGAACTCTACACTGACAACAGGAAATGGTACTGATTGTACAAAATATTGATTATTTGAGGTGTTATTCAACGTAAAATATGCCACCTGTCCTGATGTACCGTTTACCTTGATAGGCAAAGGCATTTCATAAAAACTTACTGAAGGATGGCTTTGGGTTTGAGCAATTTTAAAAGTAATGGTCTGATTCGAAGATTCCCGCCACCTGATATCATATGTGGGATATCCTTCCCCATAAACCCAGTTATTAAAGAATTCAGTGAAATCTTTCCCGGTCGACTGTAGTAAAGAAGCATTTAAATCTGCTGTTTTCGCATAGCTGTAGGCTAAATTTGGTCTTGAGTGATACTCTTTAATGGCCTGATAAAAGGCAGTATCACCTAAAATCCATTTAAGCATTCTGACAATATATCCTCCTTTGGCATAAGATAATCTTCCGCTGAAGATTGCTCCCTGATTCCCCAGATTGGCATCAGCAACATAGGTACTTCCTCCCGGAGAGCTTGTAATATAATTTTTCTGATCCTGAAGATAGCTCATAAACTGAGCCTGGGTCATCAGTAATTTTTCATTGGCCAGATGCTCTCCAAATGTCGCAAATCCTTCATTCAACCAGATATCGTTCCATGCGCCACAAGTTACCTTATCACCAAACCATTGATGAGCCAGTTCATGAGCAATAACCGATTTTCCCCAACTGCTCATCGAAGACATGGTCTGATGTTCCATACATACCCCTCCATATTGAAACTCCATATGGCCATACTTTTCATTACGGAAAGGATAAGCTCCAAAATAGGTTTCAAAAGTATTCATGATCTGTTTTGTCCATTCGATATTAGACATAACAGCCGTGTTATTTACTGTTGTTGGATATACATAATTCACAAAGGGAAAAGGCGGATTTCCCATCGTGTCATTCAGTTTAACAAAATTGGTAATCACAAGAGCTATCAGGTAAGCACTCGTAGGATACATCGTTCTCCAGAAAGTCAGCTTCTTATTGTTGGAAAGAAGAGTTTCTGACATCAGCTTTCCGTTGGCAGCTACACTATACTGGTTCGGTGTGGTAATTTTAAAATCAAACCTATCGATTTTATCATTTAAACTTTGCTTTGTAGGAAACCAGTCTTGAGCTCCGTAAGGTTCACTTAGTGTGGAAAGAATAAACTCTCCGTTCTGAGATCCTGTAGAAAATGCATTATTATTTATTGCAGGTGGCCCCGAATATTGTATCGTTAAAGAATCAAGGACATTCGCTGCAATAGAAGCCGGAAAATCAATTTTCACTTCTTTCGTTGCCAATTGCTGAAAATTTAGATTAACTCCATGATACTTAACCTGAGAAACCGTTAGACTGTTAGCCAAATCAAAATAGATACTGCTCATCGTCTGATTCGGCTTAAAATGCGAAGTTACTGAGCCGGAAATATTATACACCGCAGGATCTAAACTGACATCCATTCGCTGATATTGTAAATCATAATTTAATGTATTAGGATTGATATTTGGAGCAGTCATCTTTTGCATAAAAGACTTCATCTCTTTTGCTATTAATCCTTTCATTTCAATATTTTGATTTTGACTATGCAACGATCCAAATAAAACAGTGCATAAAATTAACGGATAGAGTTTTTTCATTTTAAATTTTATAATACGCTCAAAGATAAAAAAACCTTCTAATCATTGATTAAAAGGTTTTCACATATTGAATTAATATCTTTTAAAGATCCAGAGCCGGCTCAAGAAGTTTTTCCATTCTTTTCTTCACCATATCTACAGATCCTGCGTAATTGTTTACCATTAAAGAGAAAACCAATGTTTTTCCCGAATTGGTTTTCATATAACCTGCTAATGTTTTTACTTTATTTAAAGTACCCGTTTTAGCAAATATCTGCCCGTTTCCAGTTCCAAGGAACATTCTTTTCAAAGTTCCCGATTGTCCGCCAACAGGTAATGAAGTTAAATAAGTTTTATAATACTTTTCTTCCATTAAAGAAGTTAAAAACTTAGCCTGAGAAATCGGAGTCACCGAATTGCTTCTTGAAAGGCCACTTCCGTCCATATAGCTTAGACCATTGATATCAAAAGCATTTTCTCTTAAGTGACTTGTCACTACTATCCTGCCTGATTCCGAAGTCTGGTCTCCCAGTTTCTGGAATCCTACTGTTTTCAATAAGGCTTCAGCCAGAGAATTATCACTGTGCTGGTTGGTGTAATAAATAATATCACCTAATGTCGGAGATTTATAAGAAGAGATCATTTTTCTGCTCTCCGGTGTCGGGTCTGTCATTTTAGGACTTACTTTACCTGTAACACCAATTCCGTTTTTTACCATTGTTGCTCTTAAAGTATTGGCAAGATACGCAGGTGCATCCGGAAGCTTAGTGGTCAGAAATCCTTCACCATCATACTTTTCAGCATACACCATTTGATTGGCGTAAGGAGAAACATAAAAATATTTTTTCTCATTTGAAAAACTACTTGCTTTCTTTACGATAAGCTTTTCATTAGCAGGATTGATCTCACGTGTGGTTCCAACCGGCAAATAATAATTATTGTTTTCTAGCCACACAACATTTTCCGGAAGTCTTGAAATATTACCTTTGAAAAGCGCTGTCTGAATAATAATATCACCATTTACCTTTTTGATTCCCTCATGTGAAATTCCGCTCATGAAGTCTGAAATGATTTCTCTATAGGATAAAGCCCCTCCTTTATTGGTTCCAAGAGACGGATCTCCACTTCCTATAACATAAAGATTACCATTTAAAACTCCATTTTCATCAATACTTCCTGAATATTCCAGCTGAGTCATCCAACGATAATTTTCCCCTAACAGGTTTAATGCTGTTTCTGTGGTTAATAATTTCGTGGTAGAAGCCGGAACCAAAGGCGTATTTTCGTTATACGAAGAAATAATTTTCTTTGTTTTCGGGTCGTACACTACAAATCCCCAGGTTGCATTTTTAAGCACGGGATCTGACACCATTGTGTTTACATTAATATCTACGAGCTCTTTGGCAGACAGAACGGTTCTCTCCACAACCGAAGTTACTGGAGCAGGTAAGTTTAAATTGGTTCTTTGATTGTCGTAAGCCTGAGAATAGAGAACGGTAGAAACGGTAGATTGAGCAAGGAAAAACCCAGAAGCCAATACCGCTGCACTTGAAATATATTTTCTGAAATTTACCATCTATCTTAGTATTTGTTTTTATGTTTGTCTCATAAAAAACGATTGGTTACAATCATTCAATAAGAGCGCCAAACATTTAATCAACGACCAAAAGTAGAGATTATTGTTAGAAATCAGACTATTATAGTCTTATAAAAGGCTATAAATTTTGTTAAAAATTGTTAAAAATCGACAAAAACGTCTTTTTTGATGCTCTGATAAGCAGTAATTTCATCAAAATCTTTCAAACTTAGCAAAACCATACTCTTATACTTTTCATAGTTTTTACCTCGTGGTAATTTTAATAAAATCTGAAACTGATAGAGATTATTAATCCGGGCAATCTGAGACTTTTCAGGTCCCAGGACACACTCTTCAGGAAGGTACTTTCTCAATACAGATCCTAAAAACTGAGAAGCACGGTTAACCTTGTCTTCTTTCCTGTGTTTCAGCTCTATCATAATGAGCTTTGTGAAGGGTGGATAATGGAATTTCTGACGTTCTTTCAGAAAATAATAATAGATTTTTGAGACCTGATTCATTTTAATCAACTGGAAGACAGAATGATCTGGATTAAAAGTCTGAATTAAAATCTTTCCTTTTCCGGATACCCTTCCTGCTCTTCCTGAAACCTGAGTGATCAATTGATATGCTCTTTCTTCAGCTCTGAAATCCTGAACATACAACAAGGAATCGGCCTTAGGAATGGCCACAAGCTCAATGTGATCAAAATCCAGCCCTTTGGAAATCATTTGAGTTCCTACAACAATATCGGTTTCACGGTCCTCTATCTTTTCATATAATTTTTCATAGGCAAATTTCTTTCGCATGGAATCCACATCCATTCTGTCTACCTCATTATCAGGAAACAGTTTCGACACTTCTTCGTGAATTTGTTCCACACCAACTCCCCTTTCATTAAGATTTTCAGAATGACATTTCGGACATGTTCTCGGTTTAGAAGCACGTTGGCCACAATAATGGCACTTCATTTCATTGGCAGATTTGTGATACGTCATCACCACATCACAATTGGAGCAGTAGTTGACATAACCGCAAGATTCACATTCCAGAACATTGGCATAGCCACGCCGGTTATGAAGAATGATCGCCTGATTTCTTTCTTCAAGCGTCCTTTTAATCTCATCGAGAAGCTGCAAAGAGAAGTTTCCTGAAACTTTTTTAGAATCCTGGGCTTCCTTAAAATTGATCAGTTCATATTCCGGCAGCTGCACATTTCCAAATCTTTCATTCAGAAAAATATATTTCATTTTTTCTTTACGGGCCAGATAGTAGCTCTCAACCGAAGGTGTCGCAGAACCCAAAATAACCCGGGCATCATAAAAACTGCCAAATACTAATGCTGAATCTTTTGCATTAAAATAAGGAGATACTTCTCTTGCTTTATAAGCAGAATCATGTTCTTCATCTACAATAACCAATCCTAAATTCTGATAAGGTAAAAACAAAGCATTTCTTGTTCCTACAAGAATCTGGATATCATTATTTTTAATTCTTCTCCAAACTTCCACCTTTTCAAAATCAGTTAGTTTTTGATGGTAGAACCCTAGTTTTCTGCCGTATTTTTTTTCTAATCGCTGTGTAATCTGCTTGGTTAAAGAAATCTCAGGAAGTAAAAAAAGTACATTTTTACCTTCATTCACACATTCTTCGATTTTCTCTAAATAGATATGGGTCTTTCCTGACGAAGTAATCCCGTGAAGCAAGACATTTTTCTTTTCATCAAAAGCTTCATCAATATCTATTTTCGCTTTTTTCTGAGATTCGGAAAGTTCTTCTATTTCTTCAATTTCACCTTCATAACTTTCCAGACGGTCTTTTTGAAGATAATATTCTTCAACAAAATTTTTGTCAGCCAGCGGCTTGAAATGAGAATGTCCAAAAGTCCCGTCTTCAAAAAGATCTGATTTTTTTATAAAAGCATCAGGGTTTTCTGTCTGCTTAGATAGTATAAGGAGAAAAAGATCTTTTTGTTTAGGTGCTTTATTAAGCTTTGCCAGAATTGCCGTAAGGCTTTCATTATCTAAAAGACTGTTATTAATCTTGACATAAGCCACTTCTTTAGCTTTGTACTTTTCTCCAATCTTTTCGTCAATTTCAATATATTGAAGATCAATCAGCGAATTGATGGTTTTAATAATATCCTTTTTAGGAATAAATGCTTCAAGGTCCGTAAGGTTAATTAGCTGCCTTACTTCCAGCGCCTGAATAAGATACATCTCATTGACATCCAGATTTTCAAAATCCACCGTTACATTTGGTTTCAGCTTCAAATAAGTTTCACTTTCCAGTTTTAAAGAGGAAGGAAATGCAAAACGATAAATCTCCCCCAGATTGCATAAATAATACCCGGAAAGCCAGTTCCAGAAATTGATTTGTTCCTGTGGCAGAATCGGGAGCTCATCCAGAATGCTGATCACTTCCCTTGGGACAAAATTTTCAGGTTCAATGTCATGAATTTCAAAAACAATTCCCGTATAAATCTTTTTTCCACGAAATGGAACCAGAACCCTCATTCCTGTCCGGATAACCGGCATAAGTTCATCGGGCACTTTATACGTAAAAGAACCTTTTAAATTTAAGGGTAAAACAATTTGGACGTATCGCAAGAGAACTAATTAAAGTGTAAAATTAAATCTTTCTTTACAGAACTGCAATTTTTATTAACGATTGATTTTTTTCTGACTTATATTTGCTTTATAATTTCTTGTTCATGGAAAATTATATCTTGTTATTTTTTATTGGACTATTAGCCGGGGCTATTAATGCCGCTGCAGGAGGAGGTTCATTTATTACTTTTCCAGCGCTCATTTATGCCGGAGTTCCTCCTATCCAGGCTAACGCATCAAGTACAGTTGCCTTATTTCCGGGAAGTCTTGCCAGTGCCTGGAAATTCAGGGAATACATTCGTCCGTTTCCCAATATTTCAATTACGACCATGATTATCCTGACTTTATTAGGCGGATGTGCGGGCGGATTATTACTACTTTATACCCCATCTACCGGCTTTAAATTGGTGGTTCCATGGTTATTACTGATAGGCTCATTAGCATTCGCATTTGGCAAGCAGGCCGGTAACTGGCTTAGAAAAAAGATTAATATCGGTTCGGGGCTGGTATTAGGAGCCCAGTTTGTTCTAGGAATATATGGTGGTTATTTTGGTGGAGCTGTTGGTATTATGATGATGGCCGTATGGGCATTATTCGGATTGTCGGACATTAAAGTGATCAATGCCAATAAAACACTTTTTACCGGGATCGCTAATGCGGTTGCCGTAATCTTATTTATTGCAGCAGGAAAAGTCTATTGGCCGGAAACCTGTACCATGATGGTAGCAACCATTTTAGGAGGTTATTATGGTGCACATTTCACCAAGAAGCTCAACCCGGTGAAATTACGTATGGGAATCGTCATTTTTAATTTTGTTATCACTACCGTATTCTTTATCAAAACTTATTTTTAATCCATTACGGCATCCCCATTCCTACAGAAAGTCTACTAAAAAATAAGCTCCGTAATCTGATACCAGACGGCTGAAGTCAAAAACCCAACCAGAATACTGAAACCTATCGTTAAATTGGTAAGCTTGGTGTTCAGACGAAACTGTTCTGCAATGATACTAGAAGTGACCAGCGTCGGCATTGCAGCCTCAAAAATGGTAATCTTTGCAACATCTCCTTTTATTCCTACCAAAAGTGCCAATCCTAAAACCAAAGCCGGTGCTAATATCAGCTTATAAAGCATGGATACGGACATCTGCGGAATCAGTTTTTTCCAGCCATTGAATTTCAGTTGTAATCCAACAGAAAATAAAGCGAGCGGACTTACCGTTGCTGCCAGCTTATCAAATAAAGGTTCTGCAACGGTAAAATCAATAAATTGAGAAAGCACCAATGCACTGATACATCCTACTAACGGTGGAAATGTGATCAGTCTTTTTAAAATAAAGTGGGCGCTTACTTTCCCTGATCTGCTCCCTCCTTTTACTGCTGCAATAATTCCCAAAGTCGAAAGACTGAAAAACATGGTCTGATCACATATAATAGCAATACTTAAAAGACTTTCTCCATAAAAAGCACTGATTAAAGGAAAGCCGATAAAGGAAGTATTACTATAGCCGCTAATCAGCTCCATAGTACTTTGCGAGCGCCTTGAATACCCTTTTTTCTTACTGTACAACGACATAAATATAAAGCTGAAAACAGCGATAAGAAAAGTAGCAACAATCGGAAAAAGCATTTCCATTGTCCATTGAACTTTCGGCAGGTACTTAAAAGATACCGCAGGCAGAGCCAGATAAAGAATCCAGGTATTGATGCCTTTATGGGCATCGGGGTGGATGGATTTTGTTGCTTTGAATACCATTCCCGCCAGGATACATATCCCTATCAAAACAAAATTCACCATAATTGTATCAAAATATAATGCAAATTTAAGCTTGATTTTTTACTAAGTAATGAAAATTTTTATTTTTTTGAAACAGAACTGGAATTTAATGTAAAAAATATGGAAAGGAGTTTCCTCAAAATCTCATAGATCATGCAGATTGAGCAGATTTATTTAATTGTCTTAATGTAATAATTAATGCGATTACCTTGCTGAGTGGAACGCCTTTGCGTCTTAAAAACGTATTGGTTTTAAAACTCTTTGCGTCTTTGCGATTAACTACTTCAATATTTTTTTTAACGCAAAGATGAATAATAATGCTATAAATTTAGGGTTAGCAAAAAAATAGCCTCACTGATGAAGCTAGCAATATAAAGACAGAATCGCTGATTTGTCATTTCAGCAGCAGAAGAAATCTCTTAATGTTTTTTTTAGGTCTTAAGTGTTTTAAAAACTTTTATGGTTTAGTTTTTTACCACAGATTACCTTTAGATTTACACAATGAATTAGTATTAAATTAGATAATAATTATATTCTGAAGAACCAGAGAAAATAAAGTGAACTAAACAGATTTCCAGAACAGAACTATTCTGAGTATCAGACTTTATTTTCTCTTTTGAATATCTGCCATTTAGAATGTTAAGCATTAAGGCTTATTAAAGGTTTTAGCATTATTCAAAATGGTTCATTCAGGATAAATCCTAAATCCAAAGTTATGAAAAGTTATTTTATAGGAATTGATATTTCCAAAGATACCTTGGATGTTTGTATCATGAGTGATTCTGAAGAGAAAGACATTTTTTTTAAAGTTGAAAATACTCTATCAGGAATTGAAAGTATGATTTCAAGAAACATCCCAGAGAATGCTCAATTGTGGTATTGCTTTGAAAATACAGGAAATTATGGGCTGCTCCTTGCCAGGATATTGGAAAGCCAAGAAATAAGCTATTATCAGGTCCCGGCTCTCGAAATAAAATTAAGTCAGGGAATACAAAGAGGAAAGAATGATCGAGTTGATGCCTGGAGGATTGCCAAGTATGCAAAAACATATTGCAAAGAACTTAAACCTTATCTCCTTCCCAGTAAAGAACTGCTTAAGATAAAAAATCTTCTTACCTACAGAAATCATTTGATAAAGGTAAGAACACAGTTCAAGAATGAGATAAAAGCTTTTTATCAGATCAATAAAATAGCTGATGTAAGTTTTGAAATTAATGATATTATGGGCCATATACAGCAACTGGATAAAAATATAGCATTAGTTGAAGAAAAAATAAAACAGGAAATCCATAATCAACAACACCTCAACCGAAACTTTGAAAAAATAACCAAAGTGAAAGGGGTTGGATTCCTCACAGCAGCTTATATGATTGTATTAACGAATAATTTTACAAGTTTTCAAAACCCAAGGAAATTCAACTGTTATGCAGGGATTGCTCCTTTTGAGCATACATCAGGAACAAGTGTTCAAGGCAAAACTAAAACAAGTAAACTTAGAAATAAAAGAATTAAAACGATTCTTTTTAATGGTGCTAATTCTGCCGTAATTTATGATGAAGAATTAAAATCTTATTACCAAAGAAAAAAACAACAGGGAAAAGCACATAATTCTATTATCAATGCTGTATGCTGTAAAATTGTATATAGAATATTTGCTGTCGTAAAAAGGGAAGAACCTTTTGTAAATTTAACAAGATATAATTTGCATATGTCTTAGAATACTCAGATTTACAAAGATGCATTATTTTCAACTTTTGAGATTTCTCGCTTTGTTCGAAATGACAGGTGGATCAAAAGTTTAATCTTGCATAGTATCCCACAGACTCAATACCTCAACTTTCTTCAAAGGCTTTGACAATGTAATTCTTTTTGATGTTCCAGGAAGTAAATCAAAAAAGTTATCACTGAAATGTATATCTCCCATTAAGTATATATCCTTTGCCAGGGTATCTGTAGAAAGCTCAATTTCAACTGCGGAAATTTTCCTTATTTTAATTGTAGGCTTGGTCAGTTTCAAATCTTTCGGTCTGCCAAAAAAGTAATTATTCTCAGCAAGTATTTTTCCTTTGTTATCCTTGAGAAATAATTTCAAATACACTTCATTTTTATCTACTCCTTTGATAAGATCATCAATTTTTACAGGATCAAATTCTACACTTCCCTCCAATACCTTACCACTGGACCGGATTGTATTGAGTATTTTTCCATTCAACCGGACAGCCTGAATTTCAGTTACAACATTCTGAAATACATTCAAACCATCATTAATAGCATGCAAGTGTATAGAGCCCTCTTTTTCTTCAGCCAGAATCACCTGCTGTTCAAAGCTTCTTTTGATCTGATAATGCAGCGCTTTCCAATTCCCCAAATAATCCAAAGAAGACCATGAAACTACCGGCCAGCAATCATTCAGCTGCCAATACAAAGTTCCCATATTATAGGGTTTTGCACGACGGTGAGCCTCAATAGCAATCCGCATTCCTCTTGCCTGAAGCAATTGAGAGATATAATTGAACTTTATAAAATCAGCAGGAACATGATAGTCCCGCTTCATATATTCATTAATAATTTCCCAGCCTCTCGCATGTTTTTCGTGAGCTTTAATCGTAGGATCTTGCAGACTCAACACTGGATTTCCAGAAAACATGGCTTTAGTTGTTTCTAAAGTCGGCATTCCCTGAAAGCCATATTCTGACATAAACCGCCCTACTTTTTCGTTATAAATTTCAAAAGGTTGCTCTCCCCACCAGACTCCCCAATAATGAGAGTCTCCTTCGGTCAGGCTTTCTTTATGCCCCCACCCGATGGATGGAGAACTTGGCCAATATATGTTTTTATCCGATGTTAAAGTCTCTTTCAAAGTATTGGGAATAACTTCATGAAAGACTTTTTTATAATCCTTCCATACCTGTAAAGAATCTTCTTTTGAATACTTAAACTGTTTCTGATAGCCCCAATTGACAATGGCTTCGTCCACCTCATTATTTCCGCACCATAAAGCTATGGAAGCATGATTCTGTAAACGGTTGACCTGATCTGTAACTTCTTCTTTCACATTATTCAAAAAGTCTGCATCAGACGGATAAAAACTTCCGGCAAACATAAAATCCTGCCATACCAAAATTCCATTTTCATCACAGGCCTTGTAAAATTCATCGTCTTCATAAATTCCTCCGCCCCAAATACGAATCATATTCATATTAGCCTCTTTGGAATCTTTGATCAGTTTCCTATATTTTTCTTTGGTAATTCTTGGTGAAAAGCTATCCGCAGGAATCCAGTTAGTCCCTTTGATATACAAGGGTTTTCCATTTACCTTAAAATAAAAAGATTTTCCTTTGGAATCTTTTTCCTGAATTAATTCTATCGTTCTTAATCCAATTCTAACCACCTCATTAGATAGGATGGTTGAGTTTTTTTTCAGAGATATGCTAATATCGTATAAATTAGGATCTCCCCATCCATTGGGTTGCCATAATTTAGGGTTTTCTATAACAAAAGGAATCTGAATTCGATTGATCCCTTCCTGTAATTGGATTGTATGAAGTTTGTTATTGATAAGAGTCTCGTAAGTTCCTTTTTTATCTGCAAAAATCTCAAGGTGAATATTCAAATCTGCCTTTTGCTGAGTGAGAAGTTTTTGTTCAATTTTTACATATTTCAGTTTTGCCTGATTCCATAAGCATAATTTTACATCTTTCCAGATTCCTGCTGTTACTAACCTTGGCCCCCAATCCCATCCGAACTGATATTGAGCTTTTCTTATAAAGCTCCTCGGACTCTCAGGGACAGTAAAGAGAACTTTTTGTGCAAGCTCTTTTCCTGTATTTACTGCTGATTTCAATTTAACCTTAAGAATATTATCACCCGTTTTCAAATATTGCTTTACCGGAATCTCCCATTTTCTGAACATATTATCCGTCTTCTTTACCATTTCTCCATTGAGATAAACCTCAGCAAATGTATCCAGCCCTTCAAACACCAGATCAATATTTTTATTTTCTAATTCAGTAGTTGAAACCTTGAAGCTCGTTTGATAATCCCAGTCTTCATTTTCTATCCATTGAACTTTTTTTTCATTTTCATCCTGATAAGGATCCGGAATCAGTTTGTTACCCATTAAATCCAAATGAACCGTTCCGGGTACTTTTGCTGTCAGCCATTCTTTTTCTTTAGCATTTTTAAACTGCCATGATTCAGAAGATAAGCTTCGCTCGGATAGCTGTGCAAAAAGGAATTTTTGGACAAAAAAGAATACAAAAAGGAGAGTTTTATTCATCAATCAATTTATTTACAATTCTATGAATTCCATCTTTAATAAGAGGACTATTAAAATTAATAAGCAATCCCAGCTTAATATTGGTCAGTTTTAGATAAGTTAATACCTGAGAATAAAAAACTGGGTGTAACTCTAGTACTGACTTTACTTCGATTATTATCTTATTATCAACAATCAGGTCTACTCTGAATGAATCTTCAATTGTTATTTCCTTATACTTTAATGGTAAACAAATTTGTCGTTCCACACTTAGACCCAACTTTGTTAACTCATAAGCCATTGCAGTCTCATAGGCATGCTCTAACAGGCCAACTCCCATATTTTTATGAACTTCCAAAGCAGCTCCTATAACTTTATAGGACAATTCATTTTCTGTCATTTGTTTGGGTTTTTATTTATTTTTCAACGCAAAGTTTTATTTCTTTGACTTTACATTTCAAGTTGGCAAAGATTATAATCAATTAAAATTGATTTGATGAAGCTTGCTTTATGCGCTTCGCTTCTTAAGCGACTTTGTCGCATTTCTTTGCTTACTTAAAATAATACCTCACACGATTAAACCTTTGCGTCTAATAAAATATTCAATCATACTTGCCATTGACTAAATCTAATCTTCGATTTCTGAAATAAAAGAATCTTATATAGTTTAATAGACATTACTTTGTTCCCCTGAATGACAAACTAACCGTTCGTTTTAGACGGTTTACTTATTTTTCAAAGCAACCACTTCATCCGCGCTTGCAAACTGTCCACCATCCGTAATGGCCGATGAATGGAAATATCCGGCTTTGGTAAAATCTCTCAAATCCTGGATATTGGAAGAACGAAGTCCACCTCCTACCAGAATTTCTATTTTTCCACCAGCAAGCTCAACAAGCTTTTTCAGATTTTCTTTTCCTTCAGCCACATTAGGTTTTTGCCCGGAAGTAAGAATCGTTTTAAAACCACAGTCAATTACTTTTTCTAAAGAAGACTCCAATCCATTGGCTCTGTCAAAAGCACGATGAAAAGTACAAGGCAGCGGAGCGGCTAATTCAACCAGGGTCTTGTTCTGTTCCATATTAACCTCATCATATTCATCTAAAATTCCGAAAACGAAGCCATCAATATTCAAAGATTTCAGTTGCTTCAAATCTTCTTTCATCGTCTCAAATTCCTTTTCAGAATAGGTAAAGTTTCCACCACGGGGACGAATCATCACAAAAATTGGAATATTTATTTTTTCGCGAAGTTGTTGTGCTGTTTTAAAATCCGGAGTTGTTCCTCCTTCACTTAGTCCGTCGCATAATTCGATTCTATCCGCCCCATTTTCAAAAGCAATCATTGCAGATTGGGGATTAAAACAAGCTATTTCTATTTTTGACATTGTTCAGATATTGATTTTTATATTTTGGCTAAAGCCAATGATTATTAAAACTTTTGAGAATGGGCTAAAGCCCATTCCTATTGATTTTTCATTATTATTTCAAAGCAAACTCAGGTGTTTCTAAACGGTTTCCTTTTTGATCGTGAACCGCAAAATTAAATCCATCCTGAATACAATAAGACCCATATTCTCCTTGTTTATTCAAGGCAATAAAGCCTACCTGGATATCTTTTAAATTTTTGTTTCTTCGTTGTGCAATTTTCACAATTCTTTCTACTGCCTCTTTACAAGCTTGTTGTGGATTTTTCCCCTGTCTCATCAATTCAACTACCAGATGGGTTCCTACTGTTCTTATTACTTCTTCTCCATGCCCGGTAGCTGTTGCCGCTCCCACTTCATTATCCACAAATAAGCCAGCTCCTATAATAGGTGAGTCCCCGACTCTGCCATGCATTTTATAAGCCATCCCACTGGTGGTACATGCCCCGGAAAGATTTCCTTGAGCATCCAGTGCTATCATTCCTATGGTATCATGGTTTTCTATATTCACAATCGGTTGGTATTTGCTATTTTTCAGCCATTCTTTCCATTCTTTTTCAGACTCGGGTGTTAGTAAATTTTCTTTTTTGAAACCTTGTGAGATGGCAAACTGAAAAGCTCCGTCTCCTACCAACATAACATGAGGTGTTTTTTCCATAACTGCCCTTGCAACAGAAATAGGATTTTTAATATTTTCTATACAGGCTACAGATCCTATATTATAGTTTTCATCCATAATACAGGCATCTAACGTTACCCTTCCATCCCTGTCCGGACGTCCGCCATACCCTACACTCCTTTCACTTGGATCAAGCTCTACCAAACGAACTCCTTTTTCAACAGCATCTAATGCTCTTCGGTTTTTACCAAGAATAGTCCATGCTTCTTCATTAGCTTTCAATCCAAAATTCCATGTGGAGAGAACAATCGGCTTATTGACAATTCCATTGTTTCCAGGCAATTCTTTCGCAATTAAATCTAATGGATTCAACAATAATGCAGAAGATGCCAGTGCTGTATTTTTTATAAATTTTCGTCTTGAGTTCATATTTTTTCAGGTATTAGATGACAGGATTTAAATATTAGACTACAGCGCCCCTATTTCATCAACAAAAAGCCACGCTTTTGAATCTGCTCCCGGATTTCCGGCTGGAATAATTCCTGCATTTTCTATTTTAATTTTAATATATTTTGAATTTTGATTCTCTACATTCAATCTTATTTTTCCTTTCGCATTCTGAATTTCATCTTTTCCAATTTCTTTAATCATTTTAAAATTGGTATTATCATCAGAAACAAAAACCTGTGCTGATTTAGCCAGATGAATCCAGCTTCCTTTATTTTCCAGAGTATTGAAATAAATTTCCGAAAATTGAGTTTTCTGTCCTAAATCTATGATCGCTATCACATCTTTTCCCTGAAAGCCCAGCCATGTTTTCCCCAGTTGTTTTTGATTTCCAATAATCCCGTCTACCAGAGTAAAAGCACCTCCGAAAGAATAATTTTCACTGGGTTGCTGCTCCAGAGTAATATTCTTACCGGTAGTTTTAGATGGAGTAAACTGCTGTGAAGAAACAGCACTTTTCAGCTGCCCCTGTTCAAAATAAGCAGATTTGATTGTCATTGGTTTTGAAACAGGAATGGCACCCCGGTAAGACATTGAGTTCATTGCTGGATCCGTTCCGTCTGTTGTATATTTTATCCCATCCGGATTTTGTGATGTTGACAATTCATAAGCTACACCGTTACTGGCATGGATTACTTTCCCTGATATATTATAAATGCTTCTGGCATAATTCACTTTCATCTGATCCAGTATTTTAAACTGCTGAATCACTCTATTTTCAAAGTTCTTATATCCTTTGGGATCAGAAGTTCCCCAACCTACTTCCGAAAGAGCCATCAGTCTCGGAAAAATCATATACTGAACTTGTTTGAAGTCCAGAATATACTCAGTCCATAAATTACCCTGAACGCCTAAGATATATTTCGCCTGCTCTGCATTGAGTTCTGCAGGAACAGGGCTATATGAATATACTTTATCTAATGGTGTATATCCACCAAAAGCATTGGGTTCAGACTGTGGGTCTCCCTGATAATGGTCAAAATAACAAAAAGCACCGGGAGTCATCACTGCAAAATGTTTTGTTTTAGCGGCTTCAATTCCCCCGCTTACTCCTGTCCAGCTCATAACAGCTGCGTTAGGAGCCAGGCCGCCTTCAAGGATTTCATCCCATCCGATAATTTTCCGGCCTTTGCTGTTGACATATTTTTCGATTCTGTGAATAAAATAACTTTGCAGACCATGTTCGTCTTTTAAATTGTTCTTTTTAATCAATTCCTGGCAATGTGCACATTCTTTCCATCTTGTTTTAGGACATTCATCCCCTCCAATATGAATATACTGAGAAGGAAAGAGCTGAATCACTTCATCCAGAACATTTTCTAAAAACGTAAAGGTTTCCTCCTTTGGACAAAATACATCATCAAATACGCCCCACTTGGTAGCAGCTTCAAAAGGACCTTTTGTACAAGCCAGCTGAGGATAAGCAGATAATGCAGCCAAAGCATGACCCGGCATTTCAATTTCCGGAACCACCGTAATGTGTCGCTGTTGAGCATATTTAACAACATCTTTAATTTGCTCCTGCGTATAAAAATACGGACCATAAGGCTTCCCGTCAAATGTATTGTCAACATAAGCCCCGATCATCGATTCTTTTCTTTTCGAACCTATTTCGGTCAGCTTAGGATATTTTTTAATCTCAATTCTCCATCCCTGGTCATCTGTTAAATGCCAGTGAAATGTATTCAGTTTATACATTGCCAGATAATCAATATACTGCTTCACTTCATCTACAGTGAAAAAATGACGGCAAACATCCAGATGCATTCCACGCCATGCAAACTTAGGCTCATCTTCTATTTTCAAAGCGGGAATTTTTTGATCTGCCTTATACTCCTGAAATAACTGGATCAGCGTCTGTAAAGCCAGAAAATAGCCCTGTTGGGTATAAGATTGTATCTGAATTTGTTTAGGTGAAATTTCCAGGGTATAAAATTCATCTGTATGCTTTGTACCAGCTGGTTTCTTCAACTGAGAGTAGACCAAATGCGCAGCTGACGCGTCAACATTACTGAATTTCAAATTTGAATTCAGACGGTTTTTAAAATATTCCGTTTCTTCTTTAGGTAGATTCTTATCCAGCAATAAAGTAGCAGGAACGATAAACTCACCACTTAAGGTATTGATTTTTTGGGGATATGGTATCAAATTTAATTGGGTTTGTGAGAAAAACACATTAGAACATAAAAGTGAAAAGACCAGTAAAAAACGCATTATTGTATGTGATTTAGATTTAAGCGAATATAATTATTTTCTGAAAAATTCATTGAATAATTTAACCTATTAAAGTATAAAAGATCTAATTTTGCAAAAATATATAATGAGAAAAACAGTTTTTTTAGCCGCCGGATTATTATTTTCAGTTTCCGCTCAGGCACAATTTCTAGATGCGATTAAATCCACTATTAAGAACAAAACAGGTGTTGATCTGAATAACACTACAAAGGCTAAAAGCACAACTTCTGTGACTCCACAGACGACATCAATCAACAAGCCTGCTACTTCTTCCCTGAATAATTTAACCTCAACACAGGTTTCATCGGGATTAAAAGAAGCCCTAAATTCCGGGGTTACGGAAGGTGTGAAAAAATTAGGGGTTACGGATGGTTTTTATAAAAATGAAATGGTAAAAATCTTAATGCCTGAAAAATTAAGAGCCATTGACACCCAACTCCGTGCAATAGGTCTAGGAAGCCTTGCAGATGAGGGTGTAAAGTTATTGAACAGAGCCGCTGAAGATGCAGTAACCGAAGCCGCTCCTATCTTTACCAGTGCGATCACTTCAATGACGATCACAGATGCAAAAAATATTTTACTGGGAAATAATAATGCAGCTACTACCTACTTACAGGACAAAACCCAAAACCAGCTGTTTACAGCTTTTCAGCCAAAGGTAAAAGCTTCATTAGGAAAAGTAGGTGCTGATACGGTATGGAAAAACTTAATTTCGAAATACAACACATTTACAGGGCAGTCTGTGACCACAGACCTTAACCAATATGTAACTACAGAAACCATTAACGGAATGTTTAAAATGGTTGCAGACAAAGAAAATGGAATCCGTAATAATCCCGCTATGAGAACGACGAGTGTTTTGCAGAAAGTTTTCGGAGCACAGGATGGAAAATAAAAAATAAGAAGTTAGAAATGAGAGGTTAGAAATTAGATTGACAAACTAATCATTTTAAAATAATATATAAAGGCTGTTTCATTAAAGAAATGGCCTTTTTGTTTTTTAAGAAAACAGCACACGCAGATAAAAAAATAAACATTTAAGATTCGAATCACTCATTAAGAGATTTCTCCTATCGTCCTTTAGATTTGTAAATAGTTAAATTTATAGAATTAAAGAAGAGAAAAGTGTTTAAGTAAACTAACCCTGTCTTAGAGTAAAACTCATATTTCGATTAAGACTTAAACACTTTCTTATCACAATCTCAGATAGAAATTCGGGCTAATGACCCATTATCAAGGAGTTGAGTTAATGATAAGATCTCTTCTTATTAATATGCAAAAACAAATTTATGAAAAATGTAATTATTGGCATTGATGTGAGCAAGCTTACTCTCGATATTAGTGTACTTATTGATTCTACCTTTCAGTTTTTTACGATAGAAAACACGGTAAAAGCATTAAAAAAGTTTTTTAAAGAATTTAAAGAACACCAAGTGATGATAGCTATGGAGAATACTGGCCGTTATAATTATCACCTTTATGAAGTTTTACCCCTTTTTGAATTTAAGGTTTATGTTATTAATCCACTTCATATAAAGAGAAGTATAGGCCTGGTAAGAGGTAAGAATGACAAAATAGACAGTAAAAGAATCGCTTTATTCTTAGAAAAACACCATATTGATCTACGTATCTGGAGTCCTTGCAGTAAAACACTACAAAAAATCAAACTCTTAAATACTGAGAGAAGACTCCGTGTTAAAATAAGAGCAGCTTTACTCACCCAGTTAGCAGACCAGTCGCTTCTAAAAGGAATGCAGGATAAAGACCTTTTAAAACTCAATAAGGACTTCATTGCCTTATTAGACAAACAGATTTCATTCATTGAAGATAAAATCCTCTATCTTATTGAAAATGACGAAGTCTTGAAAGATCAATATCATCGAATTCAAACGATACCAGGTGTAGGCAAAGTTTTGGCTGCTAACATGCTTATTAAAACCAACGGCTTTACCGAGATACAATCTGCCAGAGAAATGTCCTGCTATGCTGGTGTAGCGCCATTTGAGTATCAATCTGGTACTTCATTGAAGTACAAATCAAAAGTATCCCCCCTGGCAGATAAGGAATTAAAAAAAATTCTTCATCTCGCTGCAATGAGCGCTATTCGGTTTAAAAATGATTTGGCTGTCTACTATCTAAGAAAAGTGTCAGAAGGTAAAAATAAAATGTCTGTTTTAAATGCGGTACGAAACAAAATTATACACCGAATTTATTCGTTAATTAAAAACAAAACTTTTTATCAAAATCAATTGGAAATGTCATAGAAATCGAAATGACAAACTCTCGTGAAATTCACCATTTTACAAATCAGCGATTTTGCCTTTGCATTGGTTTGTGATTGATCAGTTAACTTAGTCAGCGAAGCTCATCTTTGCCAGCTCAAATATTTGAGATCATAAAAAAACCTTGCCAGTGACAAGGTTTTTATTTTATTTAGAATTGCATTTCAGGAATTTCTCCTTCAATGATCAAGTCTGCCTCTGTAGATTTGATAATATGTTCTACCAAAACTCCGGGCGCTCTTTCAACAAGCTTAAAACCAGCAGGAGTTACATCTAATACAGCTAGCTCAGTCACCACTCTTTTTACACAGTTGACTCCGGTTAACGGAAGGGTACATTTCTTTAAGATTTTACTTTCTCCAGCTTTATTTACGTGCATCATCGCAACAATAATATTTTCTGCAGAAGCTACAAGATCCATCGCTCCCCCCATCCCTTTTACCATCTTCCCGGGAATTTTCCAATTGGCAATGTCTCCGTTTTCCGAAACTTCCATCGCTCCCAGAATTGTTAAATCTACTTTCTGGCCACGGATCATTCCGAAGCTGAATGCAGAATCAAAGAATGATCCTCCAGGTAGTATAGTAATGGTTTGCTTTCCGGCATTGATAATATCAGCATCTTCTTCTCCTTCAAAAGGAAAAGGTCCCATTCCGAGGACTCCGTTTTCACTCTGGAATTCTACATCAATACCATCTGGAACATAGTTCGCAACCAAAGTAGGGATGCCTATTCCCAGGTTGACGTAGTAACGATCCTTCAGTTCTTTTGAAATTCTTTTGGCAATTTGTTCTTTTGTGAGCATAATAAAAACTTAGACTGCAATTTAAATATTTTCAATCGAATACAAAAGGGCTTTATTATTCAAAATTAATAGCACCATAAGTCAAAATAATATCTCTAATTTTGCAACATTATTTATTAGAATGAAAATACTTTTAAGATACCTCAAACCTTACCAATGGCTGATTGCTCTTTCACTGTTATTGGCAACCATTAATCAGGTTTTTTCTTTATTTGCTCCCGCTATTACAGGGAATATACTCGATCAGTTGGTCACTCACCCCAATTTTTTTGATAAGGCAAAGCTCTTACCCAGAAATCTGAACCAATATTTATATGGTGATGGCATATACCACGGAGTATTTTATTTTTTATCCCTGCTTATCGGAACCGCTATGGTCAGCCGAATTGCCAAAGCTTTTCAGGATTATGCAGTAAGTGTTATTACTCAAAAGTTCGGTGCTAAAATCTTTACCGACGGCTTAAAGCATTCTATGGCCCTTCCTTTTCAGGAATTTGAAGACCAGAGAAGTGGTGAAACATTGTCGATTCTAACTAAAGTAAGAGAAGATACTGTAAAGTTTATCACCAATTTTGTTAATATTTTCTTTGGAATTTTAGTCAGTATTATTTTCGTTTCCGTGTACGCGATTCGTTTACATTGGTCGATTATGCCCGTGTACATCTGTGGAATTTTTCTGATTGCATTTATTACGAATTTATTAAGTAAAAGAATCAAAAGCATTCAGAAAAATATTGTTTCGGAAACTACGGCTCTGGCTGGAAGTACTACAGAAAGCTTACGTAATATAGAAATTGTTAAAAGTTTAGGATTAACCAATCAGGAGGTTATTCGCCTAAATAATAACACATACAAAATCCTTGGACTTGAACTTAGAAAAGTAAAAAGCATTCGCTCTTTAAGTTTTATTCAGGGAACTATGGTCAATTTTCTCCAACAGATGATTACCATGACCCTACTCCTTTTAATTTTTAAAAACATCGTTACTCCCGGACAGTATTTATCTCTGATGTTTTATGGCTTTTTTATTTTCGGACCGATGCAGGAAATAGGAAATATCATTATTTCATACCGTGAAGCAGAGGCGTCTCTTAATAATTTTGACCGATTAATGAAAAAAGAGGTAGAAGAAAAGCCTCTTCACCCAAAACAAATTGGAGCCATAGAAGAACTGGAATTTAAGCATGTTTCTTTCAAACACCAGTCAGCCCAGTATAAAGCTTTAAACAACATCTCTTTTAATGTTAAAAATGGAGAAACTATTGCTTTTGTAGGACCCAGCGGTTCAGGAAAAAGTACATTGGTAAAGTTACTTGTTGGTCTTTACAGACCTCAGGAAGGAAATATTTTTTATAATGGTATTAACGGAAAGGAATTTGATTTTGATGAATTGAGAAATCAAATTGGTTTTGTAACTCAGGATACGCAGCTTTTTGCAGGAACCATCAAAGAAAATCTTCTTTTTGTAAATCCTAAGGCTACAGAATCGGATCTACAGGTCGCTTTACAGAAATCAAGTTGTACGGCCCTACTGGAAAGAGCCGAAAAAGGTATTGAAACTGTCATCGGTGAGGGTGGCCTAAAATTAAGCGGTGGAGAAAAACAAAGAATTGCCATTGCAAGAGCACTTTTAAGGAAGCCTCATTTATTAATTTTTGATGAGGCAACTTCAGCTTTAGATAGCATTACCGAAGAAGAAATAACCTCTACCATTAAAGATATCTCGAAAGAAAAAGAGCAAATTACAGTACTCATTGCCCATCGTTTAAGCACGATTATGCATGCAGATCAAATTTATGTACTTGAACGCGGACAAATAGTAGAAACCAGATCTCATGATCACTTGATTGCAGAAAAAGGACTATACTATGCCATGTGGCGACAACAGATTGGTGAACGAAAAATGCTTATATCGGAAGAATAAACAAAAAGCGCTGAATGAAGTATTCAGCGCTTTTATTTTTTGTTCAAGATATTTTTTCCGTGAATTTATTCTTTGCTTCTCACGGTTCTTTGTTCAATTCTCTTTTCAAATTTCTCTCCCTGGAAGATTCGCTGAATCATAATACTCGGAATATGAATCTCATTAGGATCTAATTCCCCAGGCTCCACCAACTCTTCTACTTCAGCAATCGTAATTTTTCCAGCACCGGCCATTGGATGATTGAAGTTTCTTGCAGATCCTTTAAATATTAAATTTCCTGCATAATCTCCTTTCCAGGCTTTTACGATAGAATAATCAGCTTTATAAGCATGTTCCAGAATATGGGGCTTCCCATCAAAATCTTTCACCTCTTTACCTTCGGCGATCTCTGTTCCGTATCCTGCAGGTGTATAGAAAGCTGGAATTCCAGCCTGAGCTGCTCTGCATTTTTCCGCCAGAGTTCCTTGTGGAGTAAGCTCAACTTCAAGTTCTCCGGAAAGCATCTGTCTTTCAAATTCAGCATTCTCTCCTACATAAGAAGAAATCATTTTTTTTATTTGTCTCTTATGAAGCAGTAATCCCAATCCGAAATCATCAACTCCTGCATTGTTGGAAATACAGGTCAAATCTTTCACATCGCTTTCCACTAAAGCATTAATGGAGTTTTCAGGTATTCCGCAAAGACCAAATCCGCCCAGCATTAAAGTCATTCCATCCTGAATTCCTTCGATGGCCTCCTTTGCATTTTTTACTCTTTTATCTATCATGAAATATTTAGATTTTTCTGTTGGTTAAATTTAATAAATTTTCTCATATTTCCGGTATAGAGGATTTTTATTTGACATGTTTTAGGCCTAAAACAGAGAAAACAGCAAATTATCTATTGCTGTTTTTTTATTTTTAAAAGGTAAATATAAAATCAAATTCTATGTTACTCAAAAATCAAGCAACCCATCTGAGAGTGCTTTCCATTGAATTTTTGAAATTCCCATCATTCCTCCCACAGCAACCAATACATTTCTGATTTTATCTATCCATTGAGCATCATAATTCGGTACCTCGTTCCTCCCATAAATAGCAGCTTTTATTTCATTGGCAGTTTTTGATATCATGAATGTAGAGCTCGCCTGGTTTCCATAAAAGTGTGCTATATAATCGTTATCAGAATTTCCCGGAACTTTTGAAGGCCGACAGGTCATCAGAAAGTATTCAAACTGATCGGAAAGCTGATGAGACTTATTAATGACCTCTACCCAATCAAATCCATTGGCTTCTTTCTCACCTGGTCCTGGTATATCAATCCGTATAAAATCCCCTATTTCAGGAGATCGATCAATAGGATTTCCCTTAAAATCATAAAGTCTGAAATCTGCTGAATTTTTGCCGGTGTACTCCTGCCATTGGTTGACTGAGAAAAACCGCTGTCTTAGTATCTCAAATTTTTGTCCGGTTATTATCGGATTTTCAAATTGTTTTTGGCTTTCAGTGTCATGAAATCCACCTTTTATTTGAGCTGGAACTCCGAGAATTTGTTTGGGTTTCATAGCTTTTAGTTTTAAAATTGAACATGCCCTACCAATAACCATGATCCGGCAATATGCAGACCAATCTTGTTATGACAAGAAAAATAAACAAACACGAAAGCTCAGTTGCATTAAACATATACTACTGATTATCAAATTTTATTAAAATTAAAAAGCATATTTTAAATAAAACACTATAGATTTTTGAAACCTAGGAGGTTATACTGCTTTCAGATATTATTTACTAAGCTAAAGAAGTACGCTTTTTGCTAATGGTCTGGATTTTGGTGTTTTTTAAATCATACCAACACACCAAATCAATACTATTATGGAAACAAAAGACCTATCAAGAATAGCGCTTGGCGCCTTTCTTATTACAGCAGGAATCGGCCATCTTACCTTTGCCAGAAAAGAGTTTCAGGCTCAGGTTCCGGATTGGGTGCCCCAAAAAAAGATGATACAGTTGTTTATTCAGGAATTGCCGAAATACTTTTAGGAACAGCCACCATTGTTACCCCAAAAAAGTATCGCGCAAGTATGGGGAAAGTAGTCGCTGGTTTTTTTGCAGCTGTCCTTCCCGGAAATATTGCCCAATACCAAAATAGAAGAGATTCTTTTGGTCTGAATACGGATAATCAAAGATTAGCAAGATTATTTATACAGGCTCCCTTAATTGCCTGGGCATTAAAATCAACACAGGATTAAGATCTTTATAAACCACCAATGAAAAAAGAAAATTTAGACAAAATAGGTAATGTATTTTATGTAATCTGTAGAATAAGCATTGGCCTGTTCTTTTTCATAACCGGATATAATAAATTATTTCATCCGGTTTTTCAAGGTTATATGTTGAATACCATCACCAAACTTGGGTTCCCCAATCCTCAGTTGATGGCTAACTTTGTAGCTTTTAATGAAGCATTCTGGGGATTGCTTTTATTATTAGGGCTGTTGACCAGATTGAGTTCTTTATCATTAATTGTCATCATGCTCGTTGCATTGATTTCAAAAGATCTTCACGCTATTCCTACAGAGTTGATTCCTGTTGACCCTAAAACAGGTATCTATCCTATGGATCAGTTTACATGGTTAACCTATTTCTTTTTCTTACCTCAGGTATTATATATAATGCTGTTGGGTTTATTTTCGCTCTATGGATATAAAGCATTGGGTTTAGATCATTTCTTAAGAAGAAAAAAAGATCAATATTTATAAATTAAAAAAACCTGGAAATGATTCCCGGTTTTTTTATTATTGTATTCTATAATTTTTATTGTACAATAAGTTTCAATGTAAATAATTTCCTTGTATGAACTTTTACAAAATAAACGCCCTTAGGCAGATTTTCATTGACTAATGAGAATCGCTGATTATGTACATTTTTAGATTCATAGAGTAAATCTCCTGAAGCTGATAACAGCTCAATTTTTTCAATAGGATAATCACTTTTAATAAGGGTAGGTTCTCCGGGTTTTGTAGGATTCGGATATAAAATCACATTTTTCTCAGTACTTCTTTCCACCTCACCCGTTTTTAATGTTGATGAAGTCACCTGAAATTGCATTCTGTTTGATACTTCCGTATATGAATCATTGGTAAACATCACCATATAATAATTCCCCGGAGTGGTTGGCAATGCAGCGCCTTGCAATGACTTTGTTCCTTGTGTAATGCCGTCAAAATAAGTATAGGACACAAAATTATCATCAGGAGTCTGGATATTTTGCGGATAAATACCCAGCCAGTCTTTGATAATTCCCGGAGAGTCTGTCCATGAAGCAGTAATACTCTCACCTAATGTATACACCGGCTTGTTGATCCATAGCTCTGTAACAATATCTCCCACTTTAAAGAACACTTTTTCTCCAATCGCCGTATAGCCATCTTCCAGGAAATACTGTGCAAAATAATATCCTTTGGAAAGACCTGTAAAATCCAGCGTTCCGGATGGTGTTGTTACATATTTATAAGTCGAAGAGGTATTCGTTCCCGGAGTTTGTCCCATTTTATAAATACCAATCCAGTCTTTTACAAGGTTCGGTCCGTTGGTAAAGTTAATTTTTACAGTTCCTCCTACAGGATAAGCATCTGCGGTTGCCTGTAGTTGTACTTTAGGTCCTACGTAGAAATTTTTTCTGGGTGTAATTTCCGTATACCCATCATTTGCAAAAAATCCGGCAAAATACTGTCCTTTACTTGCAAAGCCATTATTAAAGGTAGCTGTTCCTGCTGTCTGTCCGTTGGTATAAAGATATGCCTGAGAAGTGACAGCTCCGGGAACCTGGCCTTTTTTATAAATACCAACCCAATCTTTTAAGTTTCCCGGTCCTCCCGTATAGGTAGCTTTTACCGGCGTATTCTGTTGATATTCGGAAGCATCTAATACGAAGGTGGGATTAGAAACCACACTTCCTGTAATTACAAATTGCTTCACATCGCTCCAGTCACTCCATTCCAGGTTTCTGTCTCTGTAACGTGTTTTTACGTAATACGTTCCGTTCGATATTGAATTGGCTGGGAAAGTGACTTTGGTAATATCAACTCCAGCATTGAGATTTTTAGCTTTATCTGGTGCTCCATCTTTTCCAAACCAGTTTTCATAGTCTCTATAAAATTCTTTTTCAATAACAGAAAAATCTGCAGCTTTGCTTATTAAAAACTGTGTTGTATTTAAAAGCTCATTATTAGGTGATGCAAAAGCACTTCCATTCAGAGTTAACGGTAATGTTACTGGAGCTGAAAAAGTATTGGTAATTATTGGTTTAGCCGGTTTTGGCTGGTTTTTATATCTATGAAATGAATCGACCAGCTCATTATATTTTTTAGTGTAAATTCCTCCGATAGAATAGCATTCCACATCTACTTTTCCGTTGGTAACATCCACCTCTACGATTTGGTAGGTCCAGTCTGTCAATGTTTTCTGAACATCATCAAAATCCTGTTCGGTAGACATTCCCCAGTACTGATCCCAAGCAGTTCCGCCGGAGATAATCTGATAATTAGGAGTATTTTTTAATTGTCCTCTGTGGTATAAGTGATGATGTGCCCCGACATGCATCAGGTATTTACCGGATGTTGTCAAAAGCGGAACGGCATTGTTTCTTACCCATGTCGAAATATCCCCTACATATTGTTCTGCCTGATAAGGTCTGTGGCTTAATGAAATAATCCAATCTACTGTCGGATCATTATTCGCTTCATTTAAAATTTGCTGTAGCCAGGTTTGTTGTGCTGATCCTGTATGTTCAGAACTTAAACTCACAAACAAAACATTTCCTGCCTGCTGTGCATAATAATTTTCATTTCCGGAACTGATATTTTTATATTTAATTTCATCAATATAAAAATGGGCATAGTAAGAATTCATTCCCAATGTCCCGTAAGTTTCATGATTTCCTACTGTCGTCTGAATAGGAAGGTAAGGAGATAGTTTAATATTCTTTTTAAAATGAACATTTTCATAATGATCCAGGGTTCCTACATCCACCTGATCTCCTACCATAAATGTAAGCGCAACATTATCCGAAGGATCTGTTCCTGCTCCGAATTTCTGTTTTAATTTTTTATAGGCATTCAGAGTCAGTGTATCATATCTTGGTTCTGCTTTGATCTGATTATCGCCCATAATCAGGAAACGTATTTTACCATCAGCAGTGACAGGCTGACCTGGTAATGGCAGCGTTCTGAAGTTATATACTGCAGATTCGCTTGTTCCTGTTTTAATTTTATAATAGTATTTTGTATTAGGCTGCAAATTGGTGATTTTCGCCGTATGATAATAATAGTTATTATTGTAGCCTGTATCGGAAAAAATATTAGTGGTTCCGGTTACGGTAACATTCAAATTCGTGGGTGAATTCCCATACAATACGGTGGTTTCATTATTGGAAGATGTCTTCCAGTTAACGATCATCGAATTAGGTGTCGGATTTTGTAAGTAAGGGAATAAAGTTTGTCCGAATGCAATCTGGACGACAAAACAAAAAAAGAGTAAAAAAAATCTCATAATTAATTAATTTTTAAGTGATGATGTTTTAGAGTTTTTAAATTGTGTATCAGTAATTTAAAAAAATATTTTTAAATTTTTATTTCGGGCAAAAGTAAAACTCCCATATAAACTGAGTCTCACGGGTAGGTGAAGAAACCGTTAAGTTTTCAGATCAAAAACTGATTGAAAATATCTTATTCAATAACATAAATTTATTTGGTATATTCAAAACTAATTTTGTACATTTGCAACCTGTTATTCAACCTCTGACGAAAAACGTGTAAGTTGCTTAGCCTTAACATTTTATTTTATTAATAATGGATTTATTAAAGTACGTACAAGACAAGTACATTACAAAAAAAGAATTTCCTGAATTCAAAGCAGGTGATACAATTACTGTGTATTACGAAATTAAGGAAGGACAAAAAACAAGAACTCAGTTCTTCAAGGGAACAGTTATCCAGTTAAGAGGTACAGGTTCTACAAAAACTTTCACAATCAGAAAAATGAGTGGTGATATTGGTGTAGAAAGAGTATTCCCTATCAACATGCCAGCTCTTCAGAAAATTGAAGTTGACAGAAGAGGTAGAGTTAGAAGATCTAGAATTTATTACTTCAGAGATCTTAGAGGTAAGAAAGCTAGAATCAAAGACGCTGCTTACAAAAAGAAATAATTCAGACAACAATACATACAAAAAGAGGTTTTCTATATTTAGAAAACCTCTTTTTATTTATCCGTTTTTCATCAGGTACTGCAAAGGGGTGAATCCGGTCTGCTTCTTAAAAAATTCTATAAAAGCACTATCTGAAGAAAATTCAAGATCATAAGAAGTATCCCCTATAGAGTTCCCATCAACCAAAAGCTCAACAGCCCTGTGAAGACGCCATTGCTGTCTCCATTCCTGGTAGGATAATCGGGTTTCTTTCACAAAGATCCTGCTAATTGTTTTTTCACTTGCCCCCACTCTCTCAGAAAGATCTTTCAACCTGGGAGGTAATGATTTCCTTAATGTCCACTCTTCCGTTATTTTTTTAAGTCGTACATCGCCAGGCATTGTCAGCCTTAAATTTTCTTCAGGTGAAGAATTGATTTCATCCCAGAAAACTTTCAAAATTCTTTCCTGAGCAGTACTGAGACCAGTATGCTCCCAAAAACAGATCCTTTCAATAATTTCTTTGAGCAAAGGATTTACATGCAGCACCTTTAATTTTTCCTTAAAGTATTTCTGGGCATAATCTTCATCAAAATAAATAGACCGATAAGCTACAATATTACGAAAATTCACTCTATGTGGCTCCTTGGCAGGAATCCAAAGCATTCTGAATGGAGGTAAGATAAACTGTTGATCAGAAGTAGTAACCGTCATACACCCTGAAGGAGCATATAGTAACTGTGATTTAGTATGATGAAAGTGAAGTCCTGAGTCATGCTCCACCATATCAGAAGCAATACCTATTACCTTTTCTGAAATGCCATCGGCATTAAAATCATCACTTTGCGCTAGTAAAGCCATGTCTTATTTTTGATATTTTTTGTTTTTATATCATTATAAATATACGTCGAAATTTTCAAATCTTTGCAAAAAAAAAGTAATGAAAAAGACAAATCCGATTGGATTGCTCATGCTGTTATTAATGCTGCCTCAATTTGTTGAAACCATTTACAGTCCCGTATTACCTTCTGTACAGCAGCACTTCCATATTAAAGAAGAATCAGTCGCATTAACCATAAGTTTATACTTTATTGCATTTGCTTTGGGGGTTGCATTCTGGGGTATACAATGCGACAGAATAGGGAGAAAGAAATCGCTGGAATACGGGTTGATGACCTACGCCATCGGTTCGCTCATAGCCATTTTTGCGCCTAATTTTATCATTCTCCTTATTTCGAGAATATTATCTGCTTTTGGAATAGCGGTAGGCTCCATCGTCACTCAGACAATTCTACGGGACACCTATGATCAGACACAGATTGCAAAAGTATTTTCGTGGATTGGTATAGGATTATCCATCAGTCCGGTCATCGGGATGATTACAGGCTCTATATTCGCTTCTTCAATAGGATATTGGGGTGTCTTCTGTATTGTATTTATTTTAGCGGTTTTATTTTTAATCTTATCAAAACTGAAGATTTCTGAAACCCATCATACAGGACGAAAAATTGATTTTAAATCCTTAGCTCACCTTTCAAAAAGGATGCTATCAGATGTTGAAATAATAAAAAGCTGCCTTTTAATTATGGGGTTTAATGTGATGCTTTTTTCCTATTATTCATTAGCTCCCTTCATATTTAGGCAAAACGGTTTTACTTCCTATGAGTTTGGATACAGCAGTATTATTTTAGCAGCGGGAACCTTTACAGGAGCCCATATTAATCGATTTTTACTACAAAAAAATATTTCTTCTTCAACTTTGGTCAGACTTGGAGTCTACATTTCTTTTACTGCTTCTATCTTTATTTGGATTGCCGGAGAGCGCATGCTATTTCTCATTCCGTTTTGCTTTATCGTTATGGCATTTGGCATCTCCATACCTAATATCTTAAGTACTGTTTTAATTCGATATAATAATGAAAAAGGAAGTGCCGGAGCCGTTTTAGGATTAATCTACTATACCCTCATAGGAGTCGGGTTAGTAGCGGTTGGCTTTATACAGCAACTAGGCATATCATGTCTTATTTTTTCCGGAATAGGAATGTTCGTCATACTGACCATGAAAAGAAATGAAGCTGCTTTATAAAACAGCTTCATTTCTTTTTTATTTAATAAAATTGTACAAAGCATCAAAAAATTTAGGATATACTTCAATATGTGGAAGATGTCCTACGTTTTCAAGTTCTACCAATTTTGACCCTGCAATCTCTCTCTGGGTCTTCTTGCCCAGTTCCTGATATTGTCCCATTCGGGATTGAATATCCTTAAGTGCCCTATCCTTCCCTATTGCTGTTCTGTCTCTTGTTCCGATGATCAATAATGTCGGAACTTTTATATTTTTAAACTCATATACCACAGGTTGATTAAAAACCATATCCGTTGTCAATGCCGCATTCCACGCCACCTGTGGATAATCCTTATTGAGAGTCCAACCGGCTAATAGGTCCAGCCACCGATCGTATTCAGGCTTCCATTGATTATCATAATAGAATTTTAGTTGATAGTTTTTATAGCTTTCATAGCTGTTTTTGAGTTCAGACTGATAAGCATCATCAATTGTCTGATATTTTGTCAAAACTTTATAATCTTCTAGCCCGATAGGGTTTTCAAGAATCAATTGATTGACCATTTCCGGGTACATTAATGTAAATCTCGTGGCTAGCATTCCTCCCATCGAATGTCCCAAAACAATAAGTTTATTAATTTTAAGCTCATTTAAAACAGCTTTGGTATTCACCGCGAGCTGAGCAAATGAAAACTGATAATTTTGAGGTTTTGAAGATTTTCCAAATCCAATCTGATCCGGAATAATAACCTTAAACCCTTTATCTGATAAATCTTTCGCTGTTTGCTCCCAATACGCTCCATTAAAGTTTTTTCCATGAAGAAGCATAATTATTTTTCCGTTTGGCGTTTTAGGTTGTACATCCATATAAGCCATTTTCAATTCCTGTTTTTGAGACTTTAAGTTAAGGAAATGAACTTCATATGGATACTGATAATTGCTCAGCATCGCATCCAAAGACTTGAGTTGAGAAAATAACAAAACCGGCATTAATACAAGCACCAGGATTGTTATGGTATTCTTGAAATATTTCATGAATTTTATTTAGATATTAAAATTAAAAAAACCGTTTCAAAAGAAACGGTTTTTATTATACTTATTTTTTATCGTTATTTTTAAGCTACTTCTGCTATTTCCAATTCTTTTTTAGAAGGAAGGTTCATAAGCACAATTGCTAATAAAATCAAGACTATTCCAGCCCATTGAATTAAAAGTACTTTTTCTCCTAATAAAATGTAAGCCATCGTTACAGAAACCGGAAGCTCCAAAGATGAAATAATACTCCCAAGGCCCAATCCTGTATTCGGAAATCCCAAATTAAATAAAATCGGAGGAATAATAGTCCCGAACAAAGCAAGCACAAAACCATAAGTCCAGAATATAGAATAATCGAAAGAATGGATGTGCTGTGTGTTATCCGTAAAATTTAAATAAACGGATTTTAGTCCATCAAAATACAAAGGTCCTATCTGCGCGAAAAATAAAAAAGCAAGCACAACAACAGAACCTCCTGCCAGCATTACGATACTTTTTCTAAATGCCGGTAAATGAGTCGCCAATGTATTGGACGTAAACATCGTTAATGTATAAGATGAAGCAGCCATCAATCCCCAGAAAACACCATGCCAGTCCAACTCTATATCAACATTGATCAGATTGGTTGCCAAAACAGTTCCCAGCAAAACAACAACGGTCGCTACTATTTTACGGGCATTGGGAAATTTCTTGGTTAAAAAGCTTTCTACAACCACACTGAACCAAACCGACTGCATCAATAATACAATAGCTATAGAAACATTAATATACTGAACAGCGATATAATAAAACAAACTTGTACAACCTAATGAAGTACCCGCCAGCATAAGCATTTTAATTTCTTTGCGATTAGGCGCCGGTAGCTTTGTTTTTGAAGTAATTGTCTGAATAAAATTCAGGATTAAAAGTCCTATTAATCCTAACATAAACTGAGATGTTGTAACCTCAGATGTAGTGTATCCCTCATGGTAAGACATCTTAACAAATGTGGCTAACATACCGTATACACTAGCCCCGATACCTACAAATAAAACCCCTTTTAGTAAATTTTTCTTCTTCATAATCTTTTTACAGCCTGCAAAGGTACAATATAATAATTTAATTACCTGAGGAGCGATGCCTCTATAGATAAATAAAATCACCCCAGGTTTTACCTGGGGTGATGAATATAAAGATATAAATTACCTATTTTTTAACGATAACTTTAGATACCGCATCGAAGCCTAAGCCTTTTACTTTTACCATATAAGTTCCGTTGATCATTCTGTCTGTAGAAATTGCTTTTTTAGCATCCGGAGAAATTTTATCCTCGGAAGCTACCAACTTTCCTGACATATCATAAATTTCAACACTTACCTTACCCATTGTATTGCTTGGGAAGTTGATGTAAAATTCATTTTTAGCCGGATTAGGGTAGATCGAAATAGTATTACTCTTTACAGATTTTACTTCATCCGTTGCCAACAAAGGGCATTCAGCCGGGATAGAGAAATCTTCAACCTGATCATTAATATTGGTTTTAGATCCCGCACTTGCATTGACACCAAGGCCTCTTTTTGCAAAAGTTTTCCAGATCATACATCTGTCTTGTCCTTGGGTGGTAGCCTGCTCTGCTGCTAATATCGCATTTCTTCCATCAATAAATGTAGGATTACATGCCTGAAGTTTTAATGCATTCGTTACAAGCTGTAACACTCTTGAGCTACCATTAGTTGCATTCGCCGTTACATCTGAAGAATAACCGTATTTCGCAACATACTGCCAATGCAGATCCCACAACATACTTGCCCATATAAACCCTATAGAGTGCACATCCGGAACCAGATTTCCACTCTGATTGGTATATTCCATACCATTGGTATCTCCATAAGTAAAATTATTAATTGTAAAATCAGGAGAATATTTTGCAGGACGTATTCCTTGCCCATCCGTAAGCTCTCCTGATGCATAAGTTCCCATTCCTCTAGGAACTGAAGCATTATCTCCAGCCTTATTGGTTAACATCACAGCAAAGAAATCCGACCATCCTTCTCCCATCTGTTCTTTATCAGCTGAAGAACTCAAGCACCCATATCCGGTTCCTGTTAATCGGTTAGAAATTCCATGACCATATTCATGGATCACAATACCATTATCAAAGCTTCCATCCGGAGTAACACTTGTTGCCGGATCATTTTTCAACGTAACATTCACTGTTGCAGCAGCTGAAAGCTGTGTTTTAATATATTCACCCTCTCCATTTGCAATTAAAACGGAAGGAATGGTAATCGTGGTATCAACTCCCGACATATTACCGATAGTAGCTCCATTAACTGCATTATTATAGATAATAGCAGCAGTTGCGCCGGCATCTTGCAGATTTTTCGTTTTAATAACGAAAGAACAAGTTCCTCTTTCAACCAATCCTATTTTCCCGGTAAGTGAGCCTGCAGGTAAAGCCGAACATCCATCCAATACAGATAACAGCTGTACATTTCCTGTAACTCCTGTAGCATTTAATGCCGGACCAAATTGTGCAAATCCAGCTCCTGGCTGACGCTGAACTGCACTGGTAGGAGTATTATAAAAGAAAAGCCTGTTTTTTGCAGACCATAAATACATCTGCATTCTCGGATTATAGTTATCCGGCGGGCTTGAAAAATTGGCATTATTTGTACCACCGCCATCTTGTGCTTCAGCATATACAGAATCATCATCAAGACCGCCTAGTCCATAATTATTTTGCTGGAAATTCCTGGCAGATTCAGTAAAACCGAATTTATAGAAAACATCATGAACTCTATTACTGATATAAAATAAATTGGTAATAGCAGCACTTCGATTCGCTGTCGGACTACCATTAATACTGAAAGGAAAGTTAAAATTTCTGGAAGCTCCCCCGTCAGGAGAAAATCCCGGAGCATTTGTATTAGCGGTATCTTCATAAGCATACACGTTATTCCCTCTTGTAATGGTATAATTTGTTGTCCCATCTGAATGCCATCCGTCCGGCGACGATGCTATTATCCATGGATTAGAAATAACAGACCTTGAACCAAATGTTGGTGCTTCTATCGGAGTCGGAAATACATTGTAACTTGCCGGATCAGCCGCCAAAACAAAATTTTGTGATTGATGATTTTCAGGACCAACCCACGCATTACTCTTTATAGCCTCGGCATCGGAAACATACGCATCCGGTTTGAAGTTACAAGACAGTGTTAAATTATTTTTCTCAATAATATTTCCGTTATGGGCATCTACCAAAATATTCCAATAATTTGAAGATTTAGGCTCCATCACGATGTACTCATATGCTAAACGTAAATCTCCATGAGCATCATTAGCATAGACCAGCCTTTGTTTTGCTGTCTTTTTATTATCAGTACTTTTTTCAAAAAATCCCTGAATCTTAAAATCAGCAATATCAGGATTTCTAAGTTCGCTTGCCAATTTTTGTAAAGCAGCAGCTTTATTAATCTGCGCAGAATTAGAAGTAGACTGAGTATAGTTCTTTACAAAGTTATCTGTATAATATACAATCTTATCATTTTTGATCAATGCTGTTCCTACAGAGCTGTAAACAGGAAGCCCGTTATACGTTTGCTGGAACTTGACTACATCCCCATTCAAGGAGCCTGAAGTATCGACATTATCAATAATGAAATTATTAAGGTCCGACTTTTTATATTCTCTTATTTTATTTTGAGAAATATAATCCTTAATAAGTCTTTCTTTATCTTGAGAAAATAAATCGGAAGACTGAAATACTGCGAATACAGCAAAAAAAACAGATAGAGTTATCTTTTTCATATACATTAATAAAGTCGCTAATTTACAATTATTTACTATTCAAAATCTATTTTAGATAATTTAATTATAAAAAATAAACTAAATAAGTAAAAACATACTATTCAAAGCAATTTAACAACTTCACAACACACCTGTTTATTGATTAAAATATCAATTCACATTGTTTATTTGTATTGAAAAAGTGATAATACAAATAAAAAAAGCCACTCTTTCGAGTGGCTTCATGTATTCATAATGAATGAAGATTATTTACCTTCTTCCATTTTTCTTTTTAATTCTGCTAATGCATCAATATCTCCAAGAGTTGATCTTTCTTCGTTAGAAGAAGATGAAGATGCAGAAGATCTATTGCTAGATTCTTTTACATTTTTCTTTTCTTCATCTCTGAAGATTCCAGTGTGAGATACTACTACTCTCTTGAATTCTTTGTTGAATTCAATTACTTTGAATTGAGCTTCTTCACCTTTTTTGATTTTAGATCCATCTTCTTTCTCTAATAATCTTGAAGGACAGAAAGCTTCAACCTCAGCATCTTCGAATTGTACAGAAGCTCCTTTATCGTGAACTTCTACAGCTTTACCAGCGTGAATAGTTCCTTCAGCATATTTAGTTTCGAATTTATCCCAAGGGTTTTCAGTCAATTGCTTGTGACCTAGAGATAATCTTCTAGCCTGGATATCTAATTCAAGAACGATAACATCTAATTTATCACCTACTGCACAGAATTCAGATGGGTGCTTGATTTTCTTAGTCCAAGAAAGATCAGAGATGTAGATTAAACCGTCGATACCTTCTTCTAACTCTACGAATACACCAAAGTTAGTGAAGTTTCTTACAGTTCCTACGTGCTGAGATCCTACAGGGTACTTAGTTTCGATATTTTCCCATGGATCTTTAGACAATTGCTTGATACCAAGTGAAATTTTTCTTTCTTCTCTATCTAAAGTTAATACTTCAGCTTCTACTTCATCACCTACTTTTACAAAATCACCAGCAGATCTTAAGTGAGTAGACCAAGACATTTCAGAAACGTGGATCAATCCTTCTACACCTGGAGCGATTTCTACAAATGCACCATAATCAGCAAGAACTACTACTTTTCCTTTTACTTTGTCTCCAACTTTCATGTCAGCAGAAAGAGCATCCCAAGGATGAGCTTCTAATTGCTTCATACCTAATTGGATTCTTGTTTTCTCATCATCGAAATCAAGGATAACAACTTTTACAGTTTGTCCATCTTCTAAGATTTCAGATGGGTGGTTCACTCTAGACCAAGAAAGGTCTGTAATGTGGATCAATCCATCTACACCACCTAAGTCAATGAATACACCGTAAGAAGTAATGTTCTTAACAGTTCCTTCAAGAACCTGACCTTTTTCAAGCTGAGCGATGATTTCTTTTTTCTGACCTTCGATATCTGCTTCGATCAATGCTTTGTGAGATACTACTACGTTTTTGAACTCAGGGTTGATTTTCACAACTTTGAACTCCATAGTTTTACCTACAAACTGATCGTAATCTTTAATTGGCTTAACGTCAATTTGAGAACCAGGTAAGAATGCTTCGATTCCGTGTACGTCAACGATCATACCTCCTTTAGTTCTTGATTTCACAAAACCGTTAACGATTTCTCCAGTTTCGTGAAGTTCGTTTACTCTATCCCAAGCCTTAAGCGTTCTTGCTTTTCTGTGAGATAATTGTAATTGTCCAGTTTTGTCTTCTCTTCTGTCAACCATTACTTCTACCTCATCACCTACTTGTAACCCTTGGTTGTAACGGAATTCGTTAAGAGAAATAACACCTTCTGATTTGAAGTTGATGTCTACGATAGCTTCTTTATCAGTTAATCTAACTACTCTACCCACTAAAACGTCATTATCGTTTAGGCTGTTTAGAGATCCGTTGTAGATTTCTTCTAAATCACTTTTTTCTTTTCTCGCATCTGCATCAAGACCTGATTCGAAAGAATCCCAATCAAATTGTTCTGGTGCTACGTTTTGGTTTAATAAAACCTCTGCTGAATTTGTCTCTTTTGACATTTTCTAATAAAATTTGTATTCCTTCTTTTTTAATGGTTTGAATAAATGTGGATTTAAAAAATACGGAAGTAATTAATTTTTAATATTTTACCTTTTCAAACCTTGACCACAAAAAGTGGGTGCAAATATACGAAGTTTTTTTCACATAACCAATACTTTTACTCTATACAATATCAGACCTAAATAACTGGCTGTCAAATCTATTATAAAAGATTAAAGGATTTAAAAATTGAAAGATTGGAATATCTTCACACAACTTCTAACATCCATTTTCTAACTTCCTTTCTTTTGGGAGCTGCTTCCCGCTATCCGCTCATACTCCTTGTGCTGAGCATTTCCAGTGCTCGCTGTGAGGTTACTGCTTCTGTATGGTTTTAACAACTCCATCTGTTGCGTAAGGTTTTAATGTGATTGTTTCTTCGCTGAGCTCCTCGCAATGACAGAGCTATTAGGTCTAGCCCCGATTGCAGTGGAAATCCTTTTTTGAAAAAAAAGATTGCAACGAAAAGCGGGAAACAGCTCCAAAAAAACAAACAATAAATAATTGGTAATAATATATATGCTTCACTTCCTCCAGAAGTCGAAGATTAGACCTAGTCAATAACAATAGTATCCATCCAACCTTAATCCCGACACTCCAAACTCGAATCCCGAAACTCGAAAACCTGCCACCTAAAATCATTATCTTTGCAACATGGAATTAGAATCAATTTACCAAAAACTGCAGATTCAGGATATGAATCAGATGCAGAAATCTACTTATAAAACCACTGAAAACAATACTGACGTTGTTTTACTTTCTCCTACTGGATCAGGAAAGACACTGGCTTTTTTATTTCCCGTTCTTAGAAATCTTAAAAAAGATGCTTCCGGAGTTCAGGCATTAATCCTGGTTCCTGCAAGAGAATTAGCTTTACAGATAGAACAGGTTTTCAAGTCGATGGGAACTGATTTCAAAGTTTCTGTCTGCTATGGAGGGCATGATAAAAAAATTGAAATCAATAATCTAATTGAAGCTCCGGCAGTCTTAATAGGAACTCCAGGGAGAGTTGCCTACCATCTTAGAAATAAAAACTTTACCGCTAAGACGATCCAGACATTGGTCCTGGACGAATTTGATAAAGCATTGGAATTAGGCTTTCATGATGACATGGAATATATTATTAATTCTCAAGTAGCCCTTTCGCAGCGTATTTTAACTTCAGCCACAGCAATGGATGAAATCCCTGATTTTACGGGCTTGAAAAATGAAAAGGTAATTGATTTTTTAAAATTAGCCGAAGCAAAACCTGATATTCAATTAAGAAAAGTAATGACCATTTCTGAGGAAAAACTGGATACTCTTTTTAATTTGATTTGTAAAATAGGGAATAAAAGAACATTGATTTTCTGTAATCACCGTGAAGCAGTAGACCGTATTTCAGACCTTTTACATGAAAAAGGAATTGACAGAGAAACTTTCCATGGTGGAATGGAACAGGATGAAAGAGAACGAGCATTGTTAAAGTTCAGAAATGATTCTGCAAGAATTTTAATCACTACCGATTTGGCGTCCCGCGGATTGGATGTTCCTGAAGTAGAATCTATTGTTCATTATCAACTTCCTTCACAAGAAGATGCCTTCATCCACAGAAATGGACGTACTGCGAGAATGAATGCTAAAGGTTTCGCTTATTTGATTATGACTGCGGAAGAAAAATTTCCTTTCATCAAAAACAATACGCCTGAAGAAAGTGTTTCCGGATACGACAAAGTTCCTGAAAAAACACCTTTTCAAACGGTATACATCAGCGCAGGAAAGAAAGATAAAGTGAATAAGGTGGATATCGTCGGATACCTGATCAAAAAGGGCGAACTTCAAAAAGAAGACATTGGTCTAATCGAAGTAAAAGACACCACTTCCTACGTTGCGGTTTCAAGAAAAAAAGTAAGTTCCTTATTGAAAAAATTAGCGAACGAAAAGCTAAAAGGCAAGAAAGTTAAAATGGAAGTAGCTTACTAATACATAATAACGTTACAAGTTACAACGAAGCCATCTCAGTTTAAAAATTCTATGAATTGATTATTCTGAGATGGCTTCATCACTTTAATCCTCATAATGAGTTTTAAAAGTTTTCTTTATTTTGTCCCTTTTACTCTGGTTGGCAAGATATATACTGATTCTGATGCAGTAATAAATAAGACATGGTTATTTTTTCCTCCAAAGGTTACATTCGACGTCCATTTTTCAGGAATGGGAATCTGGTATATCTTTTTCCCGTCCCTATTAAAAACACTGACTCCATTACCGGTTAAATACAGATTACCATGTTTATCCAGGGTCATTCCATCAGAACCCATTTCACAAAACAACCTCTTTTCAGAAAGTTGTCCCTCCCCTAAAATATCATAAACATATGTTTTTCCGGCATCTATATCCGAAACATATAGTTTTTTATACTTCTCACTTCCTGCAATCCCGTTAGGCTGTGTAAACGTATCAAGTTTAGTAACTTTCCCCTCTTTACTTCTATAATACAGACTTTTATGGGGTATTTCCTGTTCGAACCCTATCCAATAATCTCTTTCATACAAAGGATCAGTAAAATACATTCCACCAAAAGAATCTCCCCAAAGATCATTGGGACCGTTAAGCCTTTTTCCTTCGAAACCTTTCAATATAATCTGTATTTTTTTGTCCTTGGAAATCTTCCAGATCTCACCCTGATCATCAGAACAGGTAATCAGGTTATCGTCTTTATCGAAATGTGTTCCGTTAGCTCTTCCCGTTTTATGTAAAAATTCTTTAATCTCATTGGTTTTCCAGTTCCAAAAGTAAATTTTATCATTAGGCTGATCCGTAAAATAAACATTCCCTTCCTTGTCCGAAGATGGTCCCTCTGTAAAACTGAATTTACCAGAGACCTTTTCTGGCCTTACATCACCATAAAACATATTAGTATAATTTACTGATTTGCAATTTAGTAATACTAAAACCAAACCAATCCAACTTATTTTAAAGAGATTTTTCATTCTATCTTTTTTAAAGCATGCAATGTACAACATGAAAACTAAGATTCAAATGATATTCTCTCAATTTGATACATTAATATATATATATCAATTTTCTCTAATAAAGCCCTGGGCTTTTCATCATCAAAACTTATAAAATGTCCTAATTATCCTATTCTATAAGTAGATAATATTAGTTCCGGAAGCTTTTAATCAAGAGCTTTGCATGAAGAAAACCATGGGAAACTTTTTATTATACAGGATTCAAAATAAGACATTATTTAAGTTGATATTTAAACAGAAGCAATGAATACAGAAACCAATTCTACACCTATTCCTGTTCCTTCCATAGAAAATGAAGCTTTCCGAAATTCAGTAGGAACAATGGACGATACCGGAAAAAGAAAATGGGTATTCCCGAGAAAGCCAAAAGGAAAATATACCAATTACAGAAATTACACAAGCTATGTGCTGCTTATCTTATTCTTCGGTTTACCATTTGTAAAAATTAATAATAATCCGTTTTTGCTGATTAATGTAATTGACAGAAAATTTTTCATTCTGGGACAACCTTTTTACCTTCAGGATTTTTTCATCTTAGCCTTGGGAGCGGTTACTTCAGTTATTTTCGTTATGCTCTTTACGGTAGTATTTGGAAGGATTTTTTGTGGATGGCTTTGTCCGCAAACCCTTTTTATGGAAATGGTTTTCAGAAAAATTGAATACTGGATTGAGGGAGACCGAAATAAACAGATGAAACTGGAAAGACAGGATTGGGACGCTGAAAAGATCAGAAAAAGGGTAACAAAATGGGGCCTATTTATATTGATTTCATTGCTTATCACTCATTTTATGTTTATGTATATTGTTGGTTACGATGACGTTTTCCTAATCATGAGTGAAGGACCTGCGGAACATTCATTAAAGTTTATAGTGATGCTTTCATTTACAGCCATTTTTTATTTTACATTCGCATGGCTTCGGGAACAGGTCTGTACTTTAGTCTGTCCTTACGGAAGATTACAAGGAGTTCTGATTGACAAACAAACCATCAATGTATATTATGACTTCAAAAGAGGGGAAAATCGTTCTAAGTGGAGAAATGGTGAGGACAGAAAAGCTGAAGGAAAAGGAGATTGTATAGATTGCCAGCAATGTGTTGTCGTATGCCCTACAGGTATTGATATAAGAAATGGTCAACAACTGGAATGTATCAATTGTACGGCGTGTATTGACGCTTGTGATGAAATCATGGAAAAAGTAGGTCTTCCAAAAGGATTGGTGCGCTATGCCACTGAGGCAGAAATTGAAAACCGGACTCCTTTTACTTTTACTTCAAGAATGAAAGTAACCACCGTCTTCCTCGCTTTACTGATTGGGTTTCTTGGATTTTTAATGTATGACCGTGGTTCTATGGAAGCTAAATTCATTAAACCTGCCGGTTCTACTTTCTTTACTAAAAACGGAAAAATAACCAATACTTTCATTTATACGTTCCTGAATAAGACAAATGAAAATAAAGTACTGACCATTAAAGTCATCAGCCCTCAGAATGGAGAGATCACTTTCTTTGGTTCGGATAAAATTATTTTAAAAGGAGATCAGATCCTGAAGGGCAATATCAATATTACATTTCCTGAAGAAGAAATGCGATTCTCCAAACAAAATATTGTTATTGCTGTAATTGATCAAAACGGAAAAGTTGTGGACTCTTATGAAACGACTTTTGAAGGACCTTTTAAACTGATGCTGTAATATTAAACCTTGTATTTCTTTATAAATTGTGTGGGAGTCATTCCGGAGCTTTTCCGGAATACTCTTACAAAATAAGAATACTCTTCATATCCCAATCTGAAAGCAATATCAACTAAGCTTTCATCAAGATACATCAACATTCTTTTTGCTTCAAGAATCACTCTTTCAGTAATAACCTCTGTAGCTGTTTTTTGAACTACAGTCTGGGTAATCCTGTTTAAATGCTTAGAGGAAATATCAAGCATATCAGCATAATAAGAAATCGATTTTTCTTTTGTATAATATTCTTCAAGCAGATTTTCAAACTCCTGATAATGTTTAAAATAAGAAACAGTTGCCCCCGAACTCAGGGTATCATAATTTTTCGAAAACAATCGGGAAGCATGAATGTATACCTTAGTAATCAGCGAGAGTATCAATCCTTCTTTCATCAGGTTCTGGGTATTATATTCTTCCTGAATTTCTTCAAATTCCGTAATCATTTTTTGTAATTCCAAAGTTTCCAACTGAAGTTTTCGGGAAGAGACGATAGAATTGAAAAAAGGAAAATTACGAAGGTGTTGATTCACATAATGCATATCATAATATTCCTGAGAGAAAAAAAAGATATATCCGTCTGTATCATCTGAAAGTTCCCAACTGTGTACCTGACCCGGTGACAGAAAGAAAAGACTTCCTTCAGAAACATCGTATTTCTGGAAATCGATCTCGTGGATTCCTTTTCCTTTTGTAAAAAGAACAGTAGCGTAAAAGTCATGACGATGGGGTTTCTCAATATGTTTATGACTGGAAACCAGGTGATCTTTCATCGTATTGAAATAAAAATCGGAAGAATTCTTACCTGCCTGAAAAAGATCAATATGAAGTACCGATATAGAACTCATCCTTATTTTAATTTACCCCAAAAGTAAAAAAAGTGTTTTATTTAATCGCATTAAATATACCTGAGAAATGAAAGTAATAAAAAAATAAAAATGGTTTAAAACTTATTTAGAGCCTATACTTGTAATACATTTTAAAAAATTTTATCTTTGAACTCTAGGATTCGTAAAATGAAGATAAATTTACCTGATAAACTGTATTATTCAATAGGAGAAGTTGCAAGAGCATTTGATGTAAATACTTCACTGATACGTTATTGGGAACAGGAATTCCCTATCATAAAACCTAAAAAGAATAAAAAGGGAAACCGGTACTTTACTCCTGAAGATATTAAAAATCTTCAAATCATCTATCATTTGGTTAAAGAGAAAGGATACACTCTGGATGGAGCGCGAATTGCTTTGACCACCAACAGCAAAATTTCTGAAACCGTAACCATTATTGACCGGCTTGAATTTGTAAAAGCTGAACTTTTAAAGCTTAAAGATTCTCTTACGGAAAAAGATACAGAATAGTTCCCCTGCTCTGATCCATTTAAAAATTACATCATTTTTCTTTTAAATAAAAAGAATCTGAGGATGATTATAAATTAGCACGGAATATCAATCACTTAATGTATGAATGGGTTACTTTCATTAGGTTTCACCAGTTTTGGCATTGTTTTAGCAGTAGGATAATTTATAATTAAAACCTCATTATGAAAAAATTATTGTTAGCAGCTAGCTGCGTATCATTAATCGGATTAACTACTTCTTGTGCCACTATGAAAAAGCAAAAAGATGCAATCGTTACAGCAGTTACAAGCTCTACATTTAATACAGGAACATACAAAGGAATGATTCCTACAGGAAGTTCAAAGCAAAATGTTGAAGTTACTTTCAACGCAGACAATACATTTACATTAGCTGAAACATTCCCAGGAAGTTCAGAGCCAATGTCAAGTACAGGAACGTGGAAATATGATAAAAGCTCTAATAAAGTGATTTTGATTTATAAAAATATCGCTGATAGAGTAACAACGTTTTCAATCGTTAATGATAAGACTATCCAAATGCACAGCGGTAGTGCATGGACTAAAGAAACTTCAGGAACTGAATACAATTTGGTACGTCAATAAGAAAGTTTACAATTAAATTACAAAATACAATCCTCAAAACTAATTTTGAGGATTTTTTTATGCCTTTTTATAAAGGATAAGGGTATTAAGTGCCCTTTTACACATTAAAATAATTTATCATAAGCTCTTTTCAAGTTTATTTTTAAAAAGAAAAAATGAGTAAAAAAACAATTCCGACATTGTTAATCAATTTTTCACCTTTTTATTATTAAACATTTTATTTTATGATTAAGTTTATCTTATGATGAAAAAAAGCTATTACCAAAAGGTGGCATTCTTAGGTATATTGCTGCTGATTTTGTTTATCTTCCAGAAATACACCAGTCGGGAAAAAGAAAATTTTCCTGTAACATTTATTGCTGAACGTGCCAATACCATCCCATTATCAGATTTTAATCCTAATGAACTTAATGATCAACAATGGAAGAATCTAGGGTTTTCAGAAAAACAGGTTTTGACCATCCTGAATTACAAAAAAATTATTGGGGGACACTTCACTTCAAAAGAACAGATAAAAAAATGCTATGCCATTTCGAAAGACAAATTTCTGGAACTGGAACCTTATATTTTACTTCCGGCGAATAATCAGGAAGCTAAAGCTTATTCTTTCCGGGCTCCGGAAAAAAAATCAATTATCATATCTAAAAGATTCAACCCGGATCATCTGTCAGCGAATGACTGGATGCAAATCGGCTTTAGTGATAAACAGGCATCAGCCATTTTAAAATATAAAGCATATTTAGGAGGCAGCTTCATCAGCAAAGAAAAATTCAGAGAATGTTTTATCATCAATGAAAAGAATTATCAGATATTAGCCCCCTATCTAATTTTACCTGAAAAAACACCTGCTCAACATACTGAACACAAATTAAAAGCTAAACTTCAGCCGTTTGATCCCAATACGTTAGATGTGAATGGCTGGCTATCTTTAGGGTTTTCACAGAAGCAAGCTCAGGTTATTGTTCAGTATCGGAACAAAAATTTAAATGGCTATTTTAAAAATTCTGAGGACCTCAAAAAGTGCTTTGTGATATCAACTGAAAAATTTGAAGAACTAAAACCCTACATTAGAATAAATCCGGTAAACAGCACTGAAAACAAATCGAGAATCAATCAGGAAAAAACAGATTTTTCTATAGTTGATTTAAACTCCATTACTTTTAAACAACTTCTGGAGTTCGGATTGGATGAGAAAAGTGCGGGTTCAATTATAGGCTTTAGAAAAAAGCTAGGTGGTTTTGTCAATAAACAACAAATCCTTGAAACGTACAATATTGATAAGGATCAGGTTCAAAAGCTCATTACAACATGTCCGTTAAATGCTACAGGCATTGCCAAATACACATTGGTTACAGCCCCGGAAGAATGGTTAAAAGGCCACCCCTATTTCAAATACTCTGCGGATAAAATTATTTTCTACCGCATCAGTCATCCCGATGATAAAAAAATATGGAGCCTTCTTAAAGTAAAACCGGAATATGAAGCGAGAATGAAATTGTATTTGAAATAGCTTTATTTGTACAACGTAATTTGTTTGTACAATGTAAAAAGTATTAATGTATTTATGATTATATAATCCTTTTGTTAGTCAATATAGTTGAATCTATATTAAATGTCATTCCGAGGAATCTCATAGATTCTTTCACGAGATATAAAAACATATGTCAGAAAAACGCCATAGGTTTTAAAATCTATGGCGTTTGTATTCTTATTAACTTCTGAAGATATATTTAATCTATCGTTTTACTGGAGTCTTCAAGCAATGTATTCAAAGTTGAGAGCTCATCATCCGTTAAATCTCTCCATTTTCCAACCGGCAGGTCTAATTTAATATTCATGATACGAATTCTCTTAAGCTTTTTTACCTCATAACCAAGATATTCACACATTCTTCGAATCTGTCTGTTAAGTCCCTGGGTTAAGATAATCCTAAAGGTCATATCATCAATTTTCTCAACCTCGCATTTTTTGGTTACCGTATCCAGAATAGGAACTCCATTCCTCATCTTTTCCAAAAATCTAGGCGCAATAGGCTTATCTACCCTTACCAGGTATTCCTTTTCGTGATTATTTCTGGCTCTTAAGATTTTATTGACAATATCCCCGTCACTAGTTAGCAGAATCAGACCTTCACTCGGTTTGTCCAATCTACCGATAGGAAAAATTCTTTTAGGATGATTAATATAATCTACAATATTGTTTTGTTCTCTTTTTGTATCCGTTGTACATACAATGCCAACGGGTTTATTGAAGGCAATATAAATAGGTTTTTCTTCCGATTCTCTGATCGGCTTCCCATCCACTTCCACAACATCCTCATCAGAGATTTTCGTTCCTAATTCAGGAATCTTTCCATTGATTTTTATTCTTCCTTCCTCCAAAAGTTTATCCGCTGCTCTTCTTGAGCAGAAACCAACTTCTGATAAATACTTATTGATACGTGTTTTTTCCATTAATCCTCTCCGTAACCTATGTCGTTCTTAATTACTTCAATATTTTCAAACCTGAAATCATTTTCCAGAAACTGTCCTGTTGCGTCTTCAATCTTGTAGTCTCCGATCTTAGTTCTTCGCAGTTGGGTCAGGTAAGCTCCTACTCCCAGTTCCTGCCCAATATCATGAGCCAGACTCCGGATATAAGTTCCTTTTGAGCATCCCACCATAAAACTAATTAATGGAAAATTGATTTCTATATCTTTGATGTAGAAAATAGTCGTTTTACGGGATTTCATTTCTACCTCTTCTCCTGCTCTTGCTAAGTTGTACGCCCTATTTCCATCAATTTTAATGGCAGAAAAAACCGGAGGTTTTTGATCTATTTCTCCTACGAATTTTTCCAGGGCACTTCGCACCTGCTCTTCGGAAATACCGGAAATATCCTGATGAAGTATTTCAGGTTTTTCAGTATCATATGACTCCGTCTGAACTCCTATCTTAATTTCTGTCCAATACTCCTTCGGTGCATCTTGTATTTCAGGAATTTTTTTGGTGAACTTTCCACTGCATACAATAAGAAGCCCCGTTGCCCTGGGATCCAAAGTCCCGGCATGGCCAATTTTAAATTTTTTAGGCAGATTAAACTCTCGTTTGAGTTTATATTTCATTTTATTAACCGCTTGAAAAGAGGTCCAATCTAAAGGTTTATCAAGTAAAAATATGTGACCTTCCAATATGTTTTCCGCAGTCATAATTACAAATGATGAGATGGCTGTTATTTAAAAAAGTAAAAATAAATCAGTAAAGCGACTCCAACGAAAATACGATACCAGCCCCAAGGTTTGAAACCGTATTTGTTTAAGACTCCGATAAAAGCTTTAATAGCAATTAATGCAACAATAAATGCTACGACATTACCCACCACAAAAACAGTAATATGTTCCTGAGAAGAAAGGATCATTTCATATCCTTTTTGCGGCGTTGCCGTTTCTTTCCCCCAAGTTTTCAGAAAAATAGAATATACTGTAACGGCAAGCATTGTAGGTACTGCTAAAAAGAAAGAAAACTCAGCAGCAGCCTTTCGGGTCAGTCCCTGAGTCATACCTCCGATAATAGAAGCTGCACTCCTACTTGTTCCCGGCATCATCGCAAGACATTGCCAAAAACCTATCGTTACCGCTTTTTTTATTGTAATCCCTTTTTCATCATCAATTTTAGGATTTTTAAACCATTGATCGGCAAATAATAACACGACCCCGCCCAAGACTAAAACTGATGAAATTGCAATCTGATTTCCCAGAACAGCTTCTATTTTATCATCAAACAAATAGCCTAAAATTAAAGCAGGTACTACTGCATAGGCAAGCTTAAAGTAAAACTGAATATTATTAAAATCAAAGAATTTCTTCCAATATGCCACTACCACAGATAAAATAGCTCCAAACTGAATGGAAACCTGAAACATTTTTAAAAATTCGTCTTCTTCTAATCCCAGTAAGTTGGCTGTAAATCCCATATGCGCAGTAGAAGAGATCGGTAAATACTCTGTAAGTCCTTCTACAATGGCAATAATGATTGCTTTGATTAAATCCATATATATAAAATTAAAAGATTAAGATGTTTTGAAATCAGGAAAATCCAAATTTCAAAACATCTTAATCTCATATAAAAAAATTATTTCCGTTTTAAAATCGCGTAAACTTCTATCACAAAGCCGATCACCACAAACAAGGGAGCTATTCTGATTCTGCGAATAGAAAAGATTCCATCATTCCACGAGTTGGGATCGTACTTTCCATCTACCGTATTGGCATCAGCACCCATCATTAAAAGAAAACCAACCACAATAAATGCCAATCCTATCAGCATCCATTTAAAGTTCTGTTGTCCAAAATAAAAAGTGTTTTCCTGTGGAGCTTTAGTATCGGTACCAAATTCTGCGGCGGAAAATTTATTTGTTTTTTTGCTCATTTTTTTAAGAGTAATATAAATCGTCAACGTTTGTTCTTAAGAATCTCCAGGTTGCTATAATGGTACTCAAAACAGTGATAAAAATCCCTACTCCAAATATCAGCAATACTAACCAGAAATATTGTTGATTATCCTGTACAAAGGTAGTCCCTATCTGGCTGGTAAAATAATACCATACTCCAAACAATGCCAACAGCCCGATAAGAGAGCCAATACATCCAAGTACAATCGCTTCAATAATAAATGGCTTGAGAATAAATCTTCTTTTTGCCCCTACCAGCTGCATGGTTTTAATAATAAACCTTTTAGAGAATATCTTCAAACGAATTGAGTTGTTAATAAGCACAACAGCTAAAACAAGAAATAAAACAGAGAATCCTAAAATCCATTTTAAAATCCGGTTCAGGTTATTGTAAACATCTACCATTAGGGTACTGTTGTTTTTTACATCAACAATTCCGGGAACAGATTTTAGTGTTTTAATTGCTTCATCAATTTTTGCCGGATCTACATATTCAGGTTTTAAAGCAACCTCTATGGAGGATGGGAAGATATTTTCTTCAAAAAGTGCATCACTATCAATTCCCATACTTGCCTTTGCCTCTTTACCAGCCATCTCTCTTGAGATATACGTTGCTCTTTTCACAGGAGCTAAAGTCTGTACTTTTTTAAAAGTTTCTTCTTCCAGTTTCGCAATTCTTACAGAGTCTTTAGCATCATAGTTTTCATCAAAGTAGGCATTCACAACCAATTGTTCCTTGATATAGTCAGAATACTTCTGGGCATTAATTAAAATTAGCCCCATTAATCCTAACAAAAATAACACTAAGGCAATACTTATTACTACTGTAATATTACTAGACCTAAGCCTTTTCTTATTAAACTCATCTACAGATTTCGCCATTAATATTAAAATTTTTGGCTAAATTAGAAAAAATCTTCCGAAATTTGGGACGAAAAAGAGAAAATCATTGTTAACAAAATCATAAAAAACTTTGAGTGTAAAAGCAAAAAAACATCTTGGTCAACACTTCCTGACAGATGAAAATATCGCAAGAAAAATTGTAGAGGGCTTAAGCTTTGACAACTACAATACTATTATGGAAGTCGGACCGGGAATGGGAGTTCTCACCAAGTACCTTTTAGAAAAAGAACAATATATTTATCTCGCTGAGATCGATACAGAGTCTATAGACTATTTAAAAAAACATTATCCAAAAGTTACAGAGAAAAACTTTGTAGGAGATTTCCTGAAACAGGATTTTGCTGTTATCAATAATGAGCAGGTTGCTGTTATTGGTAATTTTCCATACAACATATCTTCACAAATCTTATTTAAAATCATAGATCACTATGAGCTGGTTCCGGAAATGGTTGGAATGTTCCAAAAAGAAGTTGCAGAAAGAACTGCTGCTGTTCCAAGGACAAAAGATTATGGAATCTTATCTGTTTTAATCCAGGCCTATTATGATGTTTCCTACATGTTTACTGTACATGAAAATGTCTTTAATCCACCTCCCAAAGTAAAATCCGGAGTTATTAAACTTACAAGGAATCCTAAAGAAGGCTTGGTTGGTAATGAAGTCCTTTTTAAGCAGATTGTCAAAGCCGGCTTCAATCAGAGGAGAAAAAAGCTATCCAATTCCCTCAAGGTTTTAAATATTCCTGAGGAGCTGAAAACTCATGAGTTTTTAGACAAAAGAGCCGAAGAACTGAGTGTGTCCGATTTTATCTCTTTCACTAAACTTTGGAAAGAAAATCAATAACCTGACAGTATTCATACCATCATAAAAAAGCCTTTCAAATGATTTGAAAGGCTTTTTTATGTATTTTATTTGTTTTTAAGCAGTATCCAACCGGACCAATTCATCTGTGCCTTGGATTTTGGATATTGGAAGTTAAACTTATACCAATAGGTAGCGGTAGATAATCTCTTCCCTCCTACGGTTCCATCCCAAATTGGAGTTTGTTTTGAGAACCTGAACATTTCTACACCATATCTGTCATATATGGATCCTGTAAAGTTATTAAAGTTACCAAATGAAGTCAAATCAAGAACATCATTGATACCGTCCTGATTAGGGGTAATGATATTGGTAATTTTAAATGTAAAAAAGTCAAGTATTCCTACACAACTTGTTCCCTGTACCCTCACCTGAAGATGATACGTCGTATTATCCAGTAAATTAGGGAATACATTGGAAGTCTGCCATGTAACTCCATCATCAACTGAATATTCTAATATTCCGGTAATATTATTGATAGGTGGATTTACAGCGGTAATCGTTAATGTATTATTGTTGTTATAATCCAGTCCGCTTATAAACGGTAATGCAGCTCCCATTACTTTAGAGGTGAAAACTTTAGTACAATATCCATTGTCAATGGTTACGGAATAAATTCCCAATTGATCAACGAAAATAGTTTGAGTAGTCTCTCCGGTACTCCATAAGTATTTATAGTTAGGCCCTGTACCTGCATCCAGCATTAGTCTATCACCCATACACATTTCAACATCAGCTAACGGAGAGGTAATTTCAGGAACTACTTCCACAGTTAACGTTGCAGGCTGTAGAGATTTACATCCTTTTTCACCCAGAGCGTACACTGTGAAGGTTGTGGTATTATATAAAGTCACTGTTTGGGTATTTCCTGTACCTGCGAAATTATCCCACATATAAGTAACCCCTCCGGTTGCGGTTAAATCTACAGAATCTCCGGGACATATTTTCAATTTTGAAGAAACAAGATGTGCAACAGGTCTGGCCTCTTTCAGCAGTTTTAATTCAATCATTCTGCTACAGAAACCTCCGTTGGAAACAACCACATATAGTATCTGACCGTCATTCCCATTATAGTTTAACGGATTGGTAATATAATTTCCGTTTTGAGCGATTGCATCTGCCTGATTTACGTAAAAATGAAACACCGCCCCAGGAGTTGTACTTATCGAAGGTGTTGCAGATGTTAAATCAAATGTTGTTATATCAGGAGTTGTACACAATAACAATGTTGCATCATTTGCAGCAGGAGTTGTTCCTCCGTGAATTTGAATTGATGCCTTTCCCGGACAAGGATTACCTGGAAAGCTTACTTCAATCGTATAGGTTCCCGGTTGAGTAGCTGTAATACTATTAGTTGTTGCTCCCTGTACTATAACACCGTTATAATACCACTGATAAGCCATATTAGGATCACTTACTGATGCTGTTAAGACCTGTGGAACATTATCACATACATTAATATCAGACGGCAATGTAGCGCCGCTAGGATCTAGTAATTCAACTCCGATATTGAAAGAACCTCCTTCTAAAAAAACAGCGGAATCATAATTGGTATCAATAGCGTCCGCAAGAACCATTTTAAAATGATAAGTCTGCCCAGGAGTAACCGTTGCAGTTGCTGTAAGAGGAATCGTTCTTCCGTTAAAATTGGTTTCAATATTAGCTGTGTTATATCCTCCGAAAAAAGTAGGATTGGTAGCACCACAATATAATGGACTGCCATCGAATTGAGTATCCGGATGAATATTGGTTACACTCACAGGCCCGGCTCCAGAAGGCAATACAGCCATATTAATATAAGGTGCCGTACTTCCTACAGGCTTCAATAATAATGCAAATGCATCTGAATAGCTGCAAGGAAATGAAGTGGTATATTCTTCGGAAGCAAACAAATAATTAAACTTTACCTGTGAAGAAGTAGGTACGAAATCAAACTCCAGTACTACGGCATCTCTTAACTGAACCGAAGGATTGGTAGCCGCTACAAGGTCGGGATCACTCCCGGTACCCACAAGGTCACTTAATGGGCTTAAAACATCTACGTAAGTGTTTCCTGTTCTGTTAGCCTTTCCAGTCACTAAAACAATTCCATCTTTAAATGGGAAATTGGTTGTTCCCTTATGGAAGTATCCCCAGGCTCTGTTTACATCACTTGCCGGCAAACTAGGATTAACCTGTACATTCGACACATTAGGCGTAACACAAGAGTTGGTTCCCGATGAAATCAAAACATCCTTTACCAATTGTGTAATATTGTAAGCCGATTCATTATAGCCCGCAGCATTAACATCAATAAAAGCACCGGCTTTTGCTGTTAAGTTAGCTCTTGGCTTAGGAACCTTCCTGGGATAAATATTTTGCGAATGATAAAAATTCAGCGAGACGAGAAAAAAAGAAAACAATAGTAGATATCTCTTCATAATATTTTTGTTTCAACAAATTTAATTTTTTTTTAAACATACCACATACATAATTAATAATATTATGTTAAAAAGTAAAGCCCTCCATTTATGGAAGGCTTTACTTTTTTTCGATATTTTTAAATATTAATTTCTATTTTTTAATAATATCCATCCTGTTCGTAATTCCAGTTTCTTACTGGCAGGATTTTCCCATTGCACTCTATACCAGTAAGTAGCGGTAGGAAGGATATTGCCTTTTAAAGTTCCGTTCCAGACAGGATCAGCTTTAGTTGCTTTGAATAACTCCTGACCATATCTATTAAAAATAGAAGCGGCAAAATTATTATAATTACTAATTCCTGAAAAATCAATGACATCATTACGTCCATCTGAATTAGGAGTGATAGCGTTGTTAATCACAAAAGTATAATAACTTAAAGCTGTATTACATTTAGCATCTTTAGTTCTTACGACCAGATTATAATTGGCATTGTCTAAAACATTGTGAAATATATTGGATGTCTGCCATGTCAATCCACCGTCAATAGAATACTCTAAAATACCGTTAGTAGGATTACTTGCCGTCAGCGTAAGCATATGGTTATCGTAAACAATATTGGTAAACTGAGGCAGGTTCGGGTTTAATAACTGACCTGTAAAAGCTTTGGAACAAGTTCCGTTGCTAATGGTTACGGTATAGGTTCCCGGAATATTCGTTGAAATCGTCTGAGTAGTTGCTCCCGTACTCCATATATAAGTATAGTTAAGCCCGCTGCCTGCGTCTAAAACTCCTGTATCCCCTGCACAAACATATACATCTTCTAAAGTAGAAGTAATAGCAGGAACTACTTCAATAGTTATCGTAGCAGGCTGGGTAGAGCTACACCCGTTTCCTCCTAACGCATACACTGAATAAGTAGTGGTCATAGTAGGTGATACTACCTGCGTATTTCCATTCCCTGTCAGGCCTACCCAGTTATAGGTAATACCGCCTGAAGCAGTTAATGTCACTGACTCTCCAGCACATATTTTAGATTTAGAAGCTGCAACGGTTGCTGTTGGAGGTCCCACGATAACAGTAACCGTTGCAGGATTTGTTGAAACACATCCATTGGCCCCTACTGCATAAACAGTATAAGTAGTGGTTACCGTAGGAGATACTGTTTGGGTATTTCCGTTACCAGTCAATCCGGTCCAGTTATAGGTTGCTCCTCCTCCCGCTGTTAAGGTAACCGACTCCCCTACACAAATCTGTGCATGAGAAGACACCAATGTAGCTACAGGAAGCGTTTTATTTTCGTTTACCGTTACATTCTCAGTATAAGTACAGGTTAAATTCCCGGGCTGAGAAGTATTCTGAACCGTCAGCGTATAAGTTCCCCCTGCATTGACTACAGGGTTTAGTGTATTAGCTCCTGAAACAATATTTCCCCCGGTAGTCGTCCACGCAATCGTAGAACCTGGAGGGATTGTAGAAGCTGAAGCGTTTAAAGTAATTTGTGACGTCGTACAGGTAATAGTTTGCGGCGCAGCTATCGTAAGGGTAGTTGTCGGTGTTTTCAACAACTGTAATGTTACTACATAACTACAACCTCCGTTTTTCACAAGTACATAAACCGTTTGGTTCCCCGGACTTGAATACGCTGTCGGCGTTGGAATCGTATTCCCATTTCCGGCATTAGCATCTGCTACGTTGACATAATAAGCGAAAGTAGCTGTTCCTACTGAAGTCATCTGTGGTTCCGCCGAAGTCAAATCATAGGTAATATTACCCGGTTGATAACATTTAAGCAACGTTGCATTTTGTACTGTAATAGGCTGAGACACCTGAATTGTTATAGTTGCGGGACTCTGGGAAACACAACCATTAGCTCCAACTGCAGTCACCGTATAGGTAGTTGTAGTGGTAGGAGTGACAGTCTGTGTATTTCCATTACCTGTTAATCCGTTCCAATTATACGTTGCTCCACCTGAAGCAGTTAATGTTACAGATTCTCCCGCGCATATTAATACTTTACTTGCGGTTACGGTAGTCGCCGGTACCGCACTGTCCCCTACTACCGTTACATTAGCAGTAGTCGTACATGTTATATTTCCAGGCTGGTAAACCTTAGAGATGGTTAACGTATAAGTCCCGGCGGCATTCACTAAAGGAGTCAATGTATTTCCACCCGAAACAATATTTCCTCCGGTAGTAGTCCAGTTGAACGTAGCTCCTGCAGGATATACTGAAGCAGACGCATTCAGGGTTATCTGTGAATTCGTACAGGTTAAAGCAGTTGGAGGAGCTATAGTCCCTGTCATCTGAGGTGCCTTGACCAATTGCAGCTGGGCTACTTTTGAACAAAATCCACTTTTTACCTGAACATAGATAGTTTGCCCACCCGCACTTGAATAAGCTGTTGGCGTCTGTATATTATTGGCATTTCCGGCATTAGCATCAGCAAGCGTAGTATAATAAGTATATGATACTCCCGGTGTTGTACTGATTGATGCCTGTGCATTTGTTAAATTATAAACTGCATTTCCAGGAGTATAGCACGCTGTTAATGTAGCATTTTGAACGGTAGGAGATGTTCCTCCCACAATAGTCACACTCGCTGTACCAGGGCATGTATTTCCGGCAATAAAAACCTGAAGCTTATAAACACCCGGTTGAGTAGCTGTGTAACTTGGATTAGTAGCTCCTGGAATAGGAGTATTATTAAAAAACCATTGGTAGGTTGCTGTAGAATTCTGAAGGGAAGCCGTAAGCACTTGCGGAGCATTATCACAAACATTGATGGAGGCAGGAAGAGCAACTCCGGTAGGCCCTACAATCTGAACACCAATATCAAAAGATCCGGCTTCTAAAAAAACAGCAGAATCAAAGTTCTTATCCTGATAATCTGCCAATACCATTTTGAAGTGATAAGTCTGACCCGGAATTACCGTCGCTTTTGCTGTCAATGGGATGGTGCGTCCGTTAAAATTCGTTTCAATCTGTGGATTATTTAAGCTTCCGAAATACTGAGCATTTTTAGGGCCACATGGTAAACTTGCAGGAATAATATTGGTTACGCTTACAGGTCCTGCACCATTGGGCAAAATCGCTAAATTAGTATAATTAGGATCCCCTACTTTTTTTAAGAGTAATGCGAACCCATCTGAAATGTTACACGTAAAATTCCCCAAAGCCTGGTATTCTTTGGAAGCAAACAAATACCTGAATGAAACCTCAGTAGAGCTTGGAACAAAATCAAACTCAATATAGGTTGCATCTCTTAATTTGGTATTGTCAACATTTAAAGCCGTTGCCAGATCAATATCCCCTCCGGAAGGCGTTAATTCATCACTTAAGGTACCCTGAAAGTCGTTACCAGCTTTTCTTGCAAATCCTGTAACAAGAACAATTCCATTGGCAAAAGGAAAATTGGTCGTTGCCTTATTAAAATACCCCCAGCTTCTGTTCTGATCACTTGCTGATAAATTAGGAGATACAGCAACATTACTTACATTAGCTGTAGTACAGGTAGATCCTCCTGCGATGAGAACATCTTTTACTAACTGAGTAATATTATAGTTCGATTCTGCATATCCAGGAGCATTCACATCAATAAAAGCCCCGGCTTTCATACTTTCAGCTGAAGGTGCTTTCATTTTAATCATCTGCCCTCTGTCCTGAGCAAAACTGAAATGACCTATAAGAACTAAAAATAAAACCAGAAATAAACTTCTTGTTCTCCTATTTAACATTTTATATTGTTTTCAACAAAAATACTATTTTTTTTGATTGAAATATAAATCTAACGTATTGTATTATTGTTAAAATAAACTTATTTATCTTCAAATATTCATTTTATTTTACGCCAAATACGAAAAAAGACTAACAAATTGTTAGCCTTTTTAGAAATATGATTAATATATTATTCAAAATTCTTTAATAAGATCCAGCCAGTTTTTAAGGCTTTTTCTTTACTTGCCGGATCATCAAAAGTTACCTGATACCAATAGGACGCGGTAGGCAAACGCTTACCCTGGAAATATCCATCCCAATAAGGTCTCACTTTTTCCGCTTTATAAACTTCACGCCCGTAACGATCAAATATACTTGCTGTAAAGTTTTTGTAGTCACTTATCCCCCGGAAATCAATGATATCATTAACATTGTCTCCATTCGGAGTAATTACATTTTTCATAACAAATGTGAAATATTCCAGGACTCCTACACAACTTGTATTTTTAATCCGCACTCTAATCGTGATGACTTTATTTTTAGGAACATTATTAAATACATTCGAAGGCTGCCATGTTAATCCGTTATCAATAGAATATTCCAAAGGTCCGTTACTTGGATTACCCGCTGTAACAACTATAGTTTCGTTACTATCATAATCTACTTTAATAATCCTAGGAGCAACAGCACGGATTACCTGAGTAGTAAATACTTTGGTACAAACCCCGTTGTCAATGGTTACTGTAAATGTCCCATTAACAGCAGTAGTAATAGTTTGTGTCGTTGCACCTGTATTCCAGGTATACGTATAATTAGGACCTGCTCCTGCATCCAAAGTAATATTATCTCCGGTACAAATCATTCCACCCGTAAGATTAGAGGTAATTGCAGGAACTACCTCTACAGTTATTGTAGCTGGCTGCAAAGACTTACATCCTTTAGGACCAATAGCATATACAGTATAAGTCGTCGTCTGAGTAGGACTTACCGTTCTTGTTGCTCCGGTTGCTGAAATATCACCCCATTGATAAGTAGCTCCTCCTGAAGCAGTCAGGATTGCAGAATCTCCGGAACATATTTTCATTTTTGAAGAAACAAGCTGAGCAACAGGGGTTGCCTCTTTGAACAGGGTTAGCTTAACCATTTTACTACAGAAGCCACCATTGGAAACCACTACATACAAGATCTGCCCATCCGTCCCATCATAACTCCCTACATTCGTAATAAAATTATTATTTTGAGCTACCGCATCAGCCTGATTGACATAAAAATGAAATACAGCACCAGTTGTAGTACTTATTAAAGGCATTGCTGTATTCAAATCAAAATTAGGAGAATTCGGAGTGGTACAAATCTGTAGTGCAGCATCATGTGCTGTAGGCGTTGTACCTCCAAGAATTGTGATAGTAGCCGACCCCGGACATTGATTTCCAGGAACCGAAACTTTCACCTCGTATACTCCAGGCTGCGTAGCGGTATATGAAATATTCGTCGCTCCGGCAATCGGAGCCCCATCTTTAAACCATTGGAAAGTCATCCCTGGAACGGTAACCACCTGAGCTTTTAGTATTTGTGGTGTATTATCACACATATGGATAGTACCAGGCAATATTGTTCCTGCCCCGTCTGTAATCTTAATTCCTATATCAAAAGAACCTCCTTCCAGGAATACAGCAGAATCCAAAGTCTGATCGTTATAATCCGCTAAGACCATTTTAAAATGATAGGCTACTCCAGGCATTACATCAGCTACAGCTGTTAAAGGCACTGTTCTTCCATTATAGTTTGTTTCAATATTACTTGAATTGTATCCTGCAAAATAAGATGCATTAAGAGCCCCACACGATAGCGGGATACCAGAATCCTGATTGGCGGGACGTATATTAGTTACACTTACCGCTCCTGCGCCTCCCGGAAGTATGGCAACATTCACATAAGGTCCTCCGGCGACCGGCTTTATAAGCAGTGCAAATGCATCTGAATAGCTACACGGAAATCCTCCGGTATATTCTTCAGAAGAAAATAAATAATTAAATTTAACCTGGTTTGAATTAGGAACAAAATCAAATTCCAAAGCCACTGCATCACGTTGACTTGACAGATTGGTATTGGTTGCTGCGGCAAGATCCGCATCCCCTTGCATTGAAATCGTTCCACCCAAGTTACCACTTACCAAAGTATTTCCAGCTTCTCTTGCATATCCTGTCGTCAAAACTATTCCGTCAGTAAAAGGAAAGTTTGTATTCGCTTTATGGAAATATCCCCAAAACCTATTATTGTTACTAACTGCATGATTCGGACTTACTGTAACGTTGGTTACATTAGGCGTTGAACAGTTGGTTCCTCCATTGATAAGAATATCCTTAACCAATTGTTCAGGAGTATAGCCTGAAGGCGCATACGAAGCTGCGTTTACATCAATAAATGCTCCTGCCTTCAAACTGGCAGCAGTAAATTTTTCCTTCTGTAATTTTCGTTGGGGTTTTTGCTTTGTATTTTGAGAAAATGCAAATACGGGAGCTAGAAGTAATATTAAAAATAAAGAGTAGTTTTTCAGTCTATAATTTAACATTTTGGTATTGTTTGTCCAAAAATAACAAAAATAAACATATCACGTTAATATTTTACCAATCAAATTAGCATTAGATAAAATAAATGATAATTTAATATTCCCATGAATCTAACTACAGTTAAAATCATATTTGAAGATAAAAAATATAGTATTTTACTTAAAATCAGAAAATAACCAATCCTAAACTAACCTTAAAGCGATAAAAAAATATAGGTATTAATTGAAGTTGCAGCTGTATTTTTTTCATTAATCTTTTTTCAGCTCATCAATTTTATTTTGAAGTTCAAATATTTTATCCTTCAGCGCCTTGATCTCATTCTTATTTGAATTTACATTGCTTTTCAGCATTACATTTTTAGCTCGTTCACTATGATCATCTTCATCCTCATTGATTTCCTCTATATCTTCCTGGATATCTTCAATATCTTCATTAATCTCTTCAATATCCTCGCTAATCTCTTCTATATCTTCACTGATCTCTTCAATATCTTCCTGGATATCCTCAATATCTTCATGAATATCTTCAATCCTCTCACGGCTTTTATTAACGGACATTTGAATAAAAATAGCCAGATAAATAGCTTCCAGGGATACCACTGTGGTAAGAATCAGGAGCATTTTATCAAATTCAATAATATTTAAGATTGGGAGAAGAAAAGAAACAATAAAAAACAACGTATGAAACACCAACGACGGAATAGAACCTACCCACCAGGTTATACCATTAGCGATTTTTTCTAACATTTCTGTTTTTTCCTGATGTGTTTTCATTCTTTCTCCTTTTATAATAATTCTTTACTCACTCCTAAGCCAAACAATGCAAAATCATATTTTGCAGGATCCTGATCATCAAACTTTCTAATAGCGATATCTAATTCTTCCACCGTTTTCCAATCATTCTGTGTTCTTGTTATTAAACCCAGTTTTCTGGAAATATTCCCTGTATGAACATCTAACGGAATAGACAGGTATTTCTGATCAATATTTTTCCAGATTCCAAAATCAACTCCTCGTTTGTCTTTTCTGATCATCCAACGTAAAAACATAACAATTCTTTTCGCAGAAGAGTTTTTATACGGAGAGCTTATATGCTTATGGGTTCTGTGTTTTTCAGCCTCTAAAAATTCCGCTCTAAATCTTTCTATAGCATAAAAGAAATTGGTTTCGTCATTTTTAACTTCAAATAAATGCTCCAGACTTTCATGTTGGATATAAACCTTATTGAATTGTTTAATAAAGTAGGTAAAATCCTGACCATTAAAGGTTCTGTGAATACTTTTATCCTGGATTGACTCTAGATCCTTTTCAGAAAAATTCATCACAAAATCATATGGAGAATTCCCCATGATGTCAAGCATTTTCTCAGCAGATTTAATAATTGCTTTTCTATTTCCCCATGATATGGTTGCAGACAAAAAGCCTGCTATTTCAATATCCTGTTTTAAAGAAAAACGATGAGGAATCTGCAGCGGATCATTTTCAATAAAATCAGTATTATTGTATTGATCTGCCTTTTCATTTAAAAAATCTCTTAATTCATCAAAATTCATATCCTCTTTAAATTTTTACGCTTTCTAATGCTTTAGGTAAAAACGTATTAGGAAAAATAGTTCTGGCTTCATCTGTAAAAACAGTCAAATCACCGTATCGGTTAGAAAAATGCCCCAGGATCAGTTTCCCGACCTCAGCTTTCTTAGCTATTCTAGCTGCTTCCAAAGCTGTTGTATGCCCTGTATAATCGGCCATTTCCTTTAAGTCATGTAAAAATGTCGATTCATGATACAATACCGTTACGTTCTTAATGATAGGAATCACCGTCTCAAGATACCTGGTATCACTACAAAAAGCATAGGAAACAGACGGAAGAGGATCAATTGTCAAAATTTCATTTTTCAGAACATATCCATCACTGAGGACAAAGTCTTTTCCCGCTTTGATATTATGATAATCACAAACCTCAATTTCATCGTATTTGGCAATCTCTTTCATATTGATATGCCTGTCTTTTGGTTTCTCTCTAAAAAGATAACCATTACAATATATTCTGTGATCTAAAGGAATAGTGTATACCTCCACCCTATTATCCTCGTATATTTTCTCAGAATAATCTTTATCTAATTCATGATAAACAACTTCAAAGCCACGATGGGTTTCTGTTATCGTAAAAATAGTTTCAAGCATCTTTTTTATTCCTTTGGGCCCGTATACATGCAAAGGCATTTCTCTACCCAGCAACCTAAAGGAAGCTATAAGTCCGGGCAGCCCAAAGCAGTGATCCCCATGAAGATGGGAAATAAAAATATGATTAATTTTCGAAAATCTTGCTTTCGCTTTTCTCAGCTGAACCTGCGTACCTTCTCCACAATCGATTAAGAAATGTCTTTCTTCCATTTCTAACAATTGTGCCGTAGGAGAAGAATTGATTGTCGGAATCGCTGAATTAAAGCCTAATATCGTTAAATAAGTACTCAAATCAATAGTTTATTACAACAAATGTACGACAGAAATTTTGTATATGAATACATACAGGGGTTTTATTACTGCCCATCAGCCACTTTCAGATAATCCAAGAATAAGTCCAATGCCTGCTTACGGTGACTGATCTTATTTTTATCTTCAGGATTCATTTCTGCAAAGGTTCTGTCATAACCTTCGGGAACAAAAACAGGATCATAACCAAATCCTTTAAATCCTTTATTTTCAGTCAAAAGATTCCCATGTGCTCTTCCTTCAAAATATAAGGCTCCGTTTTCATCGTAATAGCAAAGCACCGTAATAAAATAGGCTTTTCTATTTTCAATACCTTCCATTTCACTTAAAACCTTTTCAATATTTTTAGCAAAATCATGATCTCCTGCATAACGTGCAGAAAAAATTCCGGGTCTTCCATCTAATGCTTCAACCACCAATCCACTATCATCACCCAGACTTGGAATTCCTGTTTTTTCAAAACAATATTTTGCTTTTATCAAAGCATTGGCCCGGAAAGAGTCCCCATCTTCGACAATCTCTTCATGAATATCGTAATCGGTAAGGCTTTTAACAATATAATCCTTTCCTAAAATTTGCTGAATCTCTTCTTTTTTATGTTGATTATGTGTAGCTACTAATAATTCCATATCCTTTTTCATTTTTTAAATTAATTTTCTGAATAATGTACTCTATATCTCTTCATAAAAAGATAATAGAATAAAGAAAAGAGTATAATTCCAATGACAAGCAACAGCCATTCTGAGACTTTAAATGCTTCTGAAAAACTTTCATTTTTTGTATAAGTAATCAATAATGAAGAACATAAATTGTTGAATCCGTGCAGAAGCATTGGCAATAGCAGAGACTTGGTTTTAAAATAAACAAACCCTAAAACACATCCCAACAGCACTGCACCCACAAACTGCCAGGGATTAGCATGAACCAATCCAAAAATAACGGAAGCACTTAAAATCGCTTTCCATGGTTCTACACCTTTATTGATAAGTCCTTTTTGTATAATCCCCCTAAAAATAATTTCTTCAAAGATCGGAGCCAGAATAACTGCCGTAATAATCATAACAACCGGATCATCGGTCAGCTGGTTCATCAATTCATTGAAAAACTCATAATATTTTCCAAAGAAAGGTCCTGTTACAGGAATCTGGGCCGTAATAAACTCTGAAATTAACATCATTCCCATCATGAGAGGAAAAATGAGAAGATATGTATAGAAATTTGTTGAAGAAAAATTAAAATTGAGCTTTTTCTTAGTAGTAGGTCGTACGATAAAAAAATCGAAAAATGCTATTGCAGTCACAAATCCTGCAGAATTGGAAAGCATAAAAAACCAATCTTTTAATTGTAGGTTTTCTTTAAAAACAGCCATCCAGAAGACATTAAAAAAAGAAACGAACATTGTTCCCACAAATAATCCACCCAACAAAACAACGCCTCCCATCCATGTAAAAGTAAACTTTGGATATATGCTGTTTTCCATGTTTTTTCTTTAATAATTTATTGAACAAAGATAATTTATTTTAATGATTTATTGAAACTTTCCCCACCTGTAGGGCTTATTATATTATTCCTTTTTTTTAAATTGTTAATAAAAGAGGCTGTCTCAAAAGGACAGTCTCTTTTTAGTATTTCATTGAAAAAAGATTTCGATATTTTGAATAAAAAAAATATCTTGGAAAAAAGAAGATATAAGTCAAAAAAGCAGTCTGTTTTAGGCTGCTTTTGACATTTTCTTTAGATTGTGGGCAATTGCGAGTATGCCGATTTCTACCTCGACTTTATTTTTTCCCCGAAGCATGAATCGTTTAAAATTTTTGTTGTGTTTGAGCTCTGCAAAAACAGGTTCAACATCATGGCATCTTTGTTTTCTGAGTTTGATGCCCTTGCTGGTATTAAGAAGTTTGAAAACCTTTTCTCTGATTTTTGCCAATTTAGGATTGTTTTGTGAAGTGGTTATTTGTCCCGATTTCTGATCTTTTCTGAAGTAATTATATTTAACATAAGCTTTTATTTTCTTAGATTTTAACAAGTTGTAATTTTCTTCTGAGCCATAACCAGCATCAGCAACAAGCTCTTTGGGAGCTTTATGATAGCTTTCTTCAAAACCCAGTAAATGAGTCGCTAATGTTTTGGTGTCTGTTGGGTTGGGATGAATTGAATAATGTAAAATGAATTGTCTATGGGTAGAAATTTGTAGATTGTAAGCGGGTTTTAGTTGTCCGTTTCGCATATGATCCTCCTTCATTCGCATAAAAGTAGCGTCTGTATCGGTTTTGGAATAGGAATTTCTATCTTCTAATAATTCTTGCTGTTTTTTATATTTCTCTAAATTATCTGCCCAGTTTTTCTTAGCATAATTCAGTTTCTGACGAACTTTTGAAGCTACTTTTTTATCTTTCAAAACTTCATTGATCTTTTCGATGGTTTGAGTTACTTTTTCAGAATCTACTTCTTTAAAATCAATACTTTCTGTATTTTCAAGCTCGTCTTTGGCAACTGTTTCTGCATAGTTCCAAAGCTCTTCTAATTGCTCTGCAATCCTTTCTTTGTGTTTTTTGACAGCTCTTCCCCAAACAAAAGTATAGCGATTGGCATTGGCTTCTATCTTGGTGCCATCTACAAAAGTGGTTTTCAGACTTACCAAACCTTCCTTTTCCAAAAGAAGAACAATTTGTGTGAAAATAGCTTTAATCTCACCTTTCAATCGTTCACTACGGAACCTGTTTAAGGTGTTATGATCGGGACGGCTCATTGCAGAGAGCCACATAAAATGGATGTTTTCTTTCAAGGCCTGCTCCATTTTGCGGCTTGAATAGATATTGCTTAAATAGCCATAAATCAAAACTTTCAAAAGCATTTTCGGGTGGTAGCAAGATGTTCCGCCAGGTTTGTAGGTTTTAATTAAGCTTTTGATATCCAAGCCATCAATAATGTTTGAAACAATTTTCACAGGATGTCGCTCATCAATCAACTCCGATAAATTGGGAGGAAAAAGCAGATTTTCTTTGGGGGTGTAATCTTTAAAGACTACTTTTGACGTACTTAACACAATGCAAATTAATCAATTTGCAACTATTAGGAAAGCGAAAGCTTTCCTTTTTGCATAAAAAAGGCTATCTCTTTTGAGACAGCCTCTTATGCCTAATACAATGACCTTATTGCTGCTGATAGAAATTCTTTCTTTATTGAGAACCCATTTATATCAATAAGCGTTGATAATAAATTACAATGTAATATTATCTAAAAGATAGGCTATTGTATTATGTATAAATCTTTCTTGGGGAGTATCTACCGGACCTGTTACAGATGCACGGAAAAGACCTTCATCCCAAAAGAAAACAGCTCTTCCGCCTGTTCCGGTAATCCATCCTCCTGCATTATTTGTGGCTTCAGTAGCAAGAAGTCTACTCCCTGTCGGCAGTTGGTTCATAAATACCCTACCTGCTGTACCAGCTCCCGATAACGGTATATCTCTTGTATCTCCAAAAATACCATTGTTGACACTATCATCTGTACTTCTCGCAACAAGTGCTCCACTAGTCACATTTCCACTACCTCCAAAAGCCTGAAACAACGGCGTTCCTGAATTCGCATCAAGCAATATAAGAGCAACTCCTCCTCTATCAACAAATTCCTTAACCTTAGCAGCATCAGTAGCATTTAAACCGGCTCCGCCTACCCATCCCGTACATATCATATCATAGTTGGCCAACAGATCTTCAACCGTCATGCCTCCCAAAGTAGAAGTAATGTCGGTAATCTGAATTCTGGAAAATTTCTTATAAGTTCCAAAAGAACTATAATTATTAGCATCACGAAGCTGATTATTAAAAGGCTCCCCAGCAGAAGGAACATTCCATTGACCTACTCGTGCAACAGGCCCTCTTCTCTTTTTACCACCAGAC